>PKCN01000216.1 GCA_002862205.1 Planctomycetaceae bacterium
CGCCATATCGCAATGAGTGACAGGATACCTCCCGCGATTGCCATGCCAAATAATACGATCAGAAGGCCTACGGGACCCACCAACAGCCCCAAGGCTGCAATCAACTTTGCGTCGCCGCCTCCTAGTTGAGCAAAACGAAACAAGCTGTAGCCAACCAAAAAACCCAAAGCTCCACCGGCGATGATCAGTGGAAAGCCGATTCCAAGCCAACCAGCACTTGATGCGACGATCGCAAGCAAAGCGATCGCTACCGAGATCCAATCGGGAATCTCGCGTGTGCGAAAGTCACAAACGGTCGCGATCAGCAATAACAACAAGGCAACGGTAAGTGTTAAATCCAACACGGTAGTGCCATTCAATTCACTGATGAGATCACAAAAACCACTCGTGGCACTCTGACATGCCAAGAGTGGTCAATGTGTCTATCAGTCGGTTAAGAAACGGTTCACTCAGCTTCCAGAACCAAACCACCGAAACCGCTGCCATCAACACCTGTTGCAGCAATGCCCAGGTTGGGTCCGAGTCGCTCTGCACCGTTGGCTGCAATGATAGCACCTGTGCCGAGGCTGATCGCGCTGGTGGTTCCGTCCTGAGCTGTTTCGATCAACTTGCCGGTTACGATTGGTCCATTATCGTCTGTGTGGGCGCCAGGAAGGACGGCTGCGGTTGCAGCGACCAAATCGGCAGTCTTGTGTCCGAACAGGGAGATCGCTGCGGCGCAAACCAATGCGACGCCGGCGATGATCAAACCGTACTCAACAAGGCCTTGGCCTTTTTTGTTACTAAAAAACTTACGCATGATTGTTTTCCTTTTCGAAAAACTAAGGGTTGAAAAAGTTGTGTCGCCTGAACAAAAGTTCCGCATGACCAGTGCAAGTCGTGTGCGGCGGCGAACTGTGTACCGCACGCGATTGGTTTGGGTGCTCTACCGCGACAGCCTTCTGAAGACGTTCGGACATGAGCTTTGATTTGCTAAGTGACTTCTCGCCACCTACTGAACAGGTTTGGTCTGACCGTTGTCCAGTTGCACCACTCATGGTGGACAACACCTGGAAGCGATGCTTACCGAACTCAATGCATCTCAATGGAGGGGTAGAGTTCAGCTTGGACTAGGCAACTTGGATCAGAGATCCGGGTTTGCTTTGAGGGCAACGCAAATGATGAGCTGGGAGCCGATCGCATGCGTTACTTCAGAGGTGATCTAAACCAGGCTGGGAGGCCCGCGAGCCTCGGCGATCAACAGACAAGGGCCGACGAAAGTGAATTCGTTGGGAATGGAAGTGGGCTCGCAAAAACTGGTGCTTTGTAGCGGGATGTCCCACTCCGGCGTCAAACCGTTGGCGTTACCAAGCGACTGGCAAACAAAACACGTGTCCGAATCATGCTGCTGCTCCGACGGCTGGCCCTCAGCACCTTGCGATCCAGCAGCGTCCGACTCATGGCTTGCACTGGCGTGGGCATGGCTGCAGCTACCAAGGCAAGAAAACTCTGCCGTTTCAACGTCATCTCCCGTCGCGTGATGGTCATGGCAAATGCTCACGTGTAACCAAGCTGGTGCATAGCCAATGGCAAGCACGCAGCAAAGGAAGCTCGGTAAGGATTTCTGCAACAAAGTCATTCAGCTGTGGCTTACTTGACGCAAGGTGGCTTACAAGCAGGTCCGTGGCCCAGACCCTACAATCGTTACAATGATCCTAATCAAATGGTTCGTCAACTACTGACTATGAAAAAAGGAAGAATTAATTGCACCTGCACAATAGATGCATTAGGCCACTTGATTTCTCACTTTGTTAAATCGCGAGCCTGAAAGCTTGTGCTCTCTTAGCCGTCACCGCATACAGCTCACGGGTCTCAAGAAACGATTCCTGCGTGACGGAATTCGGCGGCCCCTGCCAGTAGCTTAGGCAGGCTGACCGGCATTCTAGCTTGGAAACCGTTGGGTTTCGGTAAACCGCCGTTGTCATGGCAACTCCGCCGTCTGGTAGTGCCAGAGCGCGAGCTGATTGTGATTTCCTGCATTTGCCTCACAGAGACGGGATGGAAATAAGGCACTGCCGTGAGGGGGCACCCGTGCCCTCTGAAAGCTCTGGCCCGCCAATCCTGTTGGCGAACATTGCGTTGGTGCCCAAAGTTGCACAGTTGCACACTTGCGCAGCTCATAGTTGCCGTGCCAGAGTCGCAGTGCCGGAAAGCCAGAGTCGCAGTGCCGGAAAGCCAGAGTCGCAGTGCCGGAAAGGTGAAGCGGTGTGCCGAACTGGGAGGGGGGCCGCAGACAACGTCTTGCCAGCGTGCACGTCGGTCGTTGTCGCGTTCTAGCTTTTGGAAATCTGTCGACTGCGGATGCTCGGGCAAATTTCTTTGCCGTCGGTAAGGTTTGGTTTGTCTGCAATTCCAAGCTGAGATGGAGATTCACCAACCCACTCACTTTTCCGTCCTTGCACCTCAATTCGTCCAGTGGTTGGATTGATGGTGAGCGTGGTGAAGAGGCTGTCGCGGTAGGGGCAGGTGTACTCAATCCAGCGGAACTTGGAGTGGATCTCCTTCGGATAGCTCTCGTTGCGATATGAGCCGCCGACCCATTTGTAGGATGCTGAGTTAACGTGCAAGTAAGAGATGTTGTCAACACGCGTCAGATAGTCGATGTGGGTGTGCCCGTTAACTGCCAGTAGCACTTTGTCTGCCGCGGAGTTCAGCAGGCTCTGAACCACGCCTGCATTATCGATACATGATGGGCCTGCCAGTGGCTGATGGCTGAAGACAATGATCGGACCGCTGAGCGTTTTCAATTGTGTGGCAAGCCACTCAAGCTGTTTCGCTCCAATGTGCGAAGGATAACCGCTCGCGTGATTTGCTGGTTTTTCATTTCCATCAAGGACAATCACATTGAGACCGTTTATCTTCTCCGTATAGTACCGCCCTTTCATTCCCCAGAGTTTGGCAACCGCATCGAAGGAATGCCCTCCATCAATCTCGTGGTTGCCAAGCACGTGTAAGGTCTGCCGGTGCGCTCGCTCAAAAGCCTTGGTGACGACTTCATTTTTTTTCGTTGGATAAGCAAAGTCCCCGAGTTGTATCAGGGCATCCGGCTGTTCTTCTTTCATCGCATCAAGAAATACCTGCAGCCGAAGGGGACCATCGTGCATGATGTCCTGATGGAGGTCAGTGATCAGCCCGATTTTGACCGGCTGGTCAATGTTCTCCAAGCTTGCGATGACTTCGCGCGGCAGAATGATCGAGGCTGCCGCTGCGCCTGTAGTTTTAAGAAAATCACGTTTCGAGGGCATGAACGCTGTCATTGATTCTGTTCCGTTTTTGGATTCGTATGTTGCTGGGAGTCAGGCAGATCCGAAGACGACTCGGAGTTTGCCCTGGAGATCGGTTTCAGTGCTGCTGTTGAGAGATGCGCACGCAAACCACCCGCAGTCACGACCACGCTGTAACTGCCCGAGTCCCGGATCAGTTCGACTTGCGTTCCCTGCTTGAATTTTCCATCGGGAGCCCGGGCTTGTTGAGGGCCAGTGAGGTAGTAGACCTCGTCTGCCGTTACGACGTGGGTCGCCTTGAATTGATCCGGGCTGGTGGAAAGGCCGTTGGACAGATTCTGTAGCTGGATGTTTCGAAAAGCAACAATGCATCCCTTGCCATGATCCTGCAGAGCGATGAAGCCACGTTTGCGGCTCATCTCCGTGTCGCGATCGGTGAGTGTGGAGAATACGATGTCATTGATTTTTTGCACCAGAGTGTCGCCCCGGGCGATGATTTCCATCGTGTTCCATTCATGGTCCTTGAAGTGGCTCTTGACCTTTTCGGCGTCCTTGACTTGCGTCATGGTTTTTTCGCCATTGGTCTCAAAAGTGACTCGTTGACCTGCCGTGGCCATCAAATGACGGGCCTTGTTTTTAGGGTGGTTGGCATCAAGCAGGGAGTGGTGCCAAAGGCCCATCTTCGCTTGAGTTGCGACTTCGACCTGGTATCCATGGATTTGCCAGTCACCCAGATCATCGCTGCGGATTTGAACGCCTGAGTTGCCCTTGTCCCATCGAAACTCGAGGCGAAGGCTGAAGTTGGTGGGTTGCTCTTTGCGATAGATCAACCAGTTCTTTTCCTGTGATTTTCCTGTGCACCAGATCTCGCCGTCGCGTACATCCCAGCACTCCGGTTTGGCATCCCAGCCAGTGAGGTCCTTGCCATTGAAGATCGGGTGGAAGCCTTGTTGGTCCTCGCATCTTGCAGTTGCAGTGAGGCAACCCAGGAACAGCAATGTCAGTAGGGATGGTGTCTTCATTGTCTGGGTGGATAGGGTTGGCGTGTGGTGCGAGAAAACGGACCTGCGTTCTTGACTAGAAGTTGCAGGTGCCGCCGTGTTGGCGAAATTGTACGTGAGTTCCCGTCTGATGGCTAATTTTCTCACCCTGTGGGCATCAGGGCAGACGCAGGTCGTGAATGATCACCACGATTGCGATCGCCTTGTTTGGGACCCGTTTGCCCTGTCAAACTCTGTGCCATCCCAAGCAGGGGACTGTGCTTGTTGTGGAAATCATGTGAGTGCTTTTGGCATCAGGGGAGGCAATCATGATCGGCCGTTCTGCTTTTTCGACCGCTGGATTGCTACAGCATGAGCGTGGGATTGGTGTCAGCTTGAAGGAACACTCAGGGGGGAAGATTCTTTGCGTGGCATGCGTGACTCAGTTTCAGTAGCCACGGAAGCAGGAGCGTGGCCTCCGAAAAACGAGTCAGATCGAAGCAGAAAGGAGAGGAGTCGTTCTCGCGATGGCAACAGCTTTTTGGATTACTTGTTGACTTCGTTGTGCTTGCGGAATGATGACCTTAACAAGAGTAACGCTGGAAGGTGGGGGCGGTCGGCGGAGGAGCGTCCGGAAGGCAGTGTGAGATACACGGGGCTTGGCTTGGTGGTCAGAGACGCAATCCTGACGCCGGTGCTGATACCCAAGTAATTGCTCAATGACAAAGGCACCATGCAAAATTCAATGACTATCCGTATGCTGTTGAAGCAGCAAACATGAAGATCACGCGTCGTGGAAAACAAGGTCGCAAATTCATGCGCACGCGATTGCTCTCAGGGTACAGCGATAACTTTTCTGGGCAGCAAAACATTGCCACTCGGCTTTTGATCGATACGCGATTCCGATCCATTGTGGGTTAGGAAGATCTACGTTGCGGCTCTCTGAGTTGCAAAGCCATGCGTGGCGGTGTTGGCATCGACTTCTCGCCTTGAACTAGCTTGGCTCTGGCGGGTGGCTTGGCTCTGGCGGGCTGTTTTGCCTTGTTCAGTTGCCCACGTTTGTTTCCGAGAAGGTCACTTTGGCAAACACTTCCGGGATGTGTGAGTCCCAAATGCCATGGTGACTCAATGCCCAGCCACCCGAATCCCGCGCAGGGCTCGGTTGCCGATATTGGTTGAACCGGGAGAAGTCCATCCGCCAAAGGTCTCCTTCCTGTGGCGGGATGGCCCGGGAATCACCGTGAGCGGGAATCTTCATGCCGCTCCAGGGGAGTGCTAATTCGACGGTCCAGCCGCGATCTGTGTCACTGTCCCGGTTCAAGGTTCCGTTGATGTGAACTTTGGATCGCAGTCCCGGGAAGTCCCACGCCAGAAAAGCCCAGCGTTTTCCGCGCGGATGTTGGGTGTATCCAACACCATTGAAGGCCTGGTGCTTGATCTTCGGATCCCGGATATCAACTTCTGGCAGCTTTTCAAAGCCCAGCTTGTCGTAGTCATTCTGCCAGATGAACAGTCCTTCATAGAGGGTTCCGTGTGCATTGACTTCAAGTTCATAGTAGGTGTGGTCAAAGGCCACAAACAGTTCAATGTCGTTGTCCTGCCAGATGGGAGCATCTCGCTTGAGAAACTTTGCCCGCACCTTGGGTTCTTCGATTTGAAATCCCACATAGAGGTATTCGTCATCCCAAAGAATCTTGATTTGCGTGTTGTGCATCGTCGGCTTGCCCGAAACCAGGTCGACGAAAGGCGCTGAGTGTGTTGCAGCCTGCCAGCTCGGTTCGTTCAGTTGGCCATCGAGGCTGATGGGCCCGGCGGTCCGGTACGCTTTGTACTCTGTGATGTCGGTTTCCTGCACCGGTGGAAAGGCAACACCTTTTGGGTGTCGGATTTCTGACAGGGTGGGTTCCTCCGCAAACAAACACGCTGACAAAGCAGGGATTGCCATGGCGGAAAGCAGGGCTGCCAAAGCAAGCATTGGCTGGGGGCGAACGTGCATCTCAAGGATCTCTTAATTTTGTGATGGATTGGCGATCTCGAGTTCGGCGCTGAACATGCCTTCCTGCTCGCCCCTTTCCTTCAGTGTTTTTGCCAACGTGGCAATGGTGCGTTTGGGGTTCTGGCTGGGGAGTTTCTCGCCCTGCCAGCTGATCTCAACAGGTTGGTCAAGGTCCAGCATTTCGTCGCAAAGTCGGATGGTCAATCGGTCAATGTCCGACTGCTTGACGGCAATCTGTTGCCCGTCGCGCTCAACCGTCACCAGCGGACGACCGCTGATTTCTTCTGCGTCCGTGGCCAGCCAGTAAAAACGTTTGTGCTTGACGTCGTCCTGCTTCCAGACAACTCGCTTGGGGTAACGATTCCGTTTGTGCCTTGCCATCCATGGGATGGCTGAAGCATCTTGACGGTCCATCCAATGACCCTTGTCAGGATAAATCTGAACCAGATGCTCATAACCCTCTGGGTCTTGTTTTCTCAGGTCTGAAAGTTTCTGCTTCCATTGCTCGGCAATTTGATTCCGTTTGTAGGCTGCATCTTTGCCACCCATGTGCAGAGTGAACGCAAGATTGCGGAGTCCAAGGGGAGAGGTTTCATTGGGGTGACCCGCCATCATGGCCGCAGCTGCAAATCTGTCAGCCATACGCGGGGCCAACTGATAGACTCCGTCACCGCCGGCGGAATATCCCATCAGATAGACACGGTCCGGGTTGACATCTTCAAACACGATAAGATTCTCGATCATCCGGGCAAACATGCCATCAATATGGCCTTGATGCCAAAGGTTCCATGTGTTGGTTGGTGCTCGCGGTACTGCATAGATGCCCTCTGGGACAGTGTACAGCCGCTTCTGGTTTTCCCATTGCTGGTCATTGACCTGCGGGGGCGCCCCCCCGCCCCCGTGCATGGAAATGTAAAGGCTTCGGCCATCTTTCGGCTTTTTGCCAAAGGTGCGATACACGAATGGCATGCTCAGCTTGCCGTCAACGATTTTGCCAGCTTCCATTTCTGGCTTGCGCTCTTTGCGAAGCTTCGCCGCATGGTCGTCCCAAAGCATTTTTGCTGCTTGCTTGGCCTCGGCTTTTGAAAGTGACTCCGTGCTGAATGACTGCTCATCGATGTCCGGTCGCTCTTTCGAAGGCTGGGCAAGGTATTTCTTCAGTTTCCGCAGGGGTGATTGCGTTTGGGTTGTCGGGCTGACTGGGATCGCCGGCGCGAAAACGCAATCGCCCTCGGCAGTCGTGTCCTCGTTCTCTGGTGGTTGATGTTCCGCTTCATTCTGCTTGACAGTTTTATCCTGCTTGACTGTTTCATCCTGCTTGATAGTGAACGTGTGAGGCTCGTTTTGTTGTCGGGAAACGAGCTGTCGGGTCAATGTGCCATCGTCAAGCGTGATTTGGACGTCGTAGCTTTGATTTTGCGGCAATGCTGCTGAGAGGTGATCATTGGCGTCGAATCGTTCATCTTTGGTTTTTCCAGTAACCATTACTTTGCCAGTACTGTCGATCACGTTGATGGGCACGGAAATCCGCTCGCCATCGGCATTGACGACTCGCAGTTGGACTTCAATGTGTCCCTCGGGAAGTGGCTGTTTGTTGTTTGCATAACGGTCTGTCACGTTGACTGCAGAGACCGATTCATTGGTTGGGGCCCAGACCATTGGGAATCGAGCAGGAGTCTTTTTGTAACTGACAGCGTAGATAGCGTGCAAAGGATGATCCGTCTGAGCCGTTGCTGCACGACCTTTGAACCAGCCGTTGTCCAATTCGTTGCCGGTGGGTTCGCAGGCTCCCGTGAAGTGCCAGCCATCGTCCCAGATTTCGACCCACGAGTGATTGCCGCTCTTGTTGGTCCACAGCGGGGTTCCGACAAACCTTGCCGGTATTCCCACTGACCGACAGGCATCAATCAATAGAATCGAAAGACCAGTGCAGGAAGCCAGGCCGGTGCTGATGGATTCTTCAGGACCTTGGTCTGCGCGATTACGTTTGGTGGAGTACTTGACATTCAGCTCTTTAAAAAGTTTCCGGTTCAATAGAACTGCTGCTTCGGCAGGGGTTTTCGCTCCTGCAATCAGCGGTTTGCACCTCTTGTAAAAATCGGCTCTCCATGAATCCCGCGTTTCGTTGATGTTGGCGTATGGCAAGACGTTGTTGAAAAAAAGTGACTCAGGAATATCGCTCTTCCACGGCGATTCGTTCCACGCTTGATAGGCCAGTTCCAGATTCTTGAGCAGGTAGTCGGCTGACAGGTTTTGTAAGTCCTCGTCCGGCATATGGGCAACGAGAAACTCCATGCCGAGCTTTTGGTCGCTAGACGCTTTGTCCAGGGCGGTTTGGATCTGGGCTCGATTGCTGCCGGCACGTTTCAGTGCGATGGCAATCAACTCTGTGTTTTCGGTGGCGTGCGACTGAAGGAAATTCCCGCAGTTGAAACAGATAGCCAGTAGCACGATAACGATGCGTTGCACGACAGACTCTTTGGGTCAGGAGAAGGTAAGGAAAGTGCGATCCATCCGGTTTAATTCACGTCTTGCTCGTTCAACAGAGTAATCGTTGCGGATCGGGTAGGAAAGATGTGGGGTGCCCATCGAACCTGCATTCGAGGTGCCTTGGTCAAATGCCCCACGCGGTCATTCAACGCGGCACGATGCCTGTCGCCTCAATGGGTGATGCGATGTGTGCTGGCAATCCATGGAATCAGCGAAGATCCAAGGTCTCTGCTGCAGGTTTCTGGCGATGGAGTGAACCATCCAACTGCCGTCATTCCCCAGCTCGACATGCCAACAGCACTGCATACCAACAGCACTGCAGGGTCAACCGTTCGGGTGAATGAAAAACAGGGGGAATCCGCCGATGCGATTAATGTTGTTGAAGGTGACAGATTTTGATGGGAACGCTGCGGTCAGTTTTGGTTCGGGTTCAGCGATTGAAGTGTGCTGGCAAACCCGCATGCTGCCTGGTCTTGAAATGGCAGTGTCAACGTTTCACGGTCCCGGATTGTCGTTAGAGTCTGGGTTGCGACTGAACTGGGTTGCGACTGAACTGGGTTGCCCATAGGCGTGGCTGCTTTACGTTCCGCCGAGAAGTGATTGAATCCTGCTTGATAAAATTTGATCCATTTCAGGGGCACACCATGCGACACTTACCGCGTACCCACCCTGTGGGTACGCGTGTTGTGTAGGGATGTACCATGGACCACCATCGCCGTAGGCCGCACAGGCCACAAACCGGTCTGCAGCACTGGCCTGAGCCCTGAGTTGGTATTCAACAAAACATTCTGCGGGCAGGTGAAGTACGGAAACATCGTTCACGTGCAGTGAACTGAGCATGAGCGGGATCTGTTTCTCAATGCGGCGAATGAAAGCAACCGTATAGGCTCGCCTGTTGCGATCAACGGTACGGTTGGACTTGTTCGAGATCTCTTTCATCAATGCCTTTTCATCAAAACCCGGATTCAAAGGCGGCAGTATTTCCTCAGTCGTCCACTGGACGGAATCGATCCGTTGTGGGGTCAGTGAGGATTCGGAGGCAACGATGCCTTGCAGTAGCCTTTGTGTCAGTTCGATTCTGGCTTCCTTGGAACCGTTGTTGTACTTGCCTGCTCCAATGTTCCCACCACATCCGTTGAAGTAGAGGTGAGTGCAGCCGGGTGTCTGTGTTTGCCGTTGCCGCCGGGCCAACCCGCAGAAGTCGGCGCTCACTCTGCCGTCTCCGTAATAGCTCATCGGGTGGCAAGCGTAGTAATGCGACGCGACAAGCGGCTGATCTTCGTTGTAGAAAGCAACGGTTTTCAGCATCGGGTCAATCAGGCCTTCCGGATATTCATGGTGTTCCGGTTTGTTGGAGGAGCTTCCTCGTTGAGAAAGAACTTTTCCATCGAGTCCGATGATACGACGGTTACTTGCAATTTGATGAACCTCAGCTTCACCATGGGCGATGTGAGTGACGGGAGAGCTGTGTTTCAAGGATGCCATGATCGCTGCACGGCCGGATTTCAGACATCGATTGAAAAACTCAGTCTCGATGATGTGAGGAAGATCACCTTCCGCTTTGACAATCGCTTCCGCGTCAAGGCAGGCAAAGGGTGCGTTGTGCTGATGGACACATTGCACTGCAACACGGTCGGGTGTCGTTCCCGCAGCCTCTGCCAGCATCTGACGCCAGCGAAGGTGCGCACTATTCAACAAGCCGGTCCAATCCAACACACAGATGACAATGGGTTTCCCGGAACCCAGTAGCACGTAGCCGATGGCTTCCAGAGGATCGTCGACATCGATCACCGGTTTGATCCAACCACCGCAAAGTGAATGACCCATGGGAGGTGTGATGTCGAATCGAAAACTTGCCAGACGAAGCTGGCTGACCGGCGAAGGTTCGTTTGTGTGCTGTGTCTGGCCCTGAGCGTGTGGAATACCACGGCTGGCAAGAAGACCGGCGGAGGCGGTCAGGAAGCGACGACGACTTGAGTGTGATATCATGAAACGGCCTCTTTGCGCATTCTCAATACTGAGGGGCGTGGTGTGGTTTTGCCAACGCGGTAATGAGCTTCAACGATTGCATGGTGTGCTGCAAACCCAAATATGTTAGCAGGCTGCTCAGGAAGTTGTGACTCGGGAATCAATACAGGCGATATTCGGTCTCCGTATTTCACCAGGTTGGAAATTCAATGACATATGAGAATCCCTATTCGCCTCCACACGCTGAAGGTAATCAGCCGATTCTCGAGATGAGTCCACGAAGTGTTTGGGTTCGCGTTTTTTTGGGGCTGCAAATGCTGGCTGTGGCGTTGGGGTTTGCGGCCGCAGTTTTCATTGCTACAGAAACGATTGTCGCTTCTGGTCTGGCTCTGGGGTTGGTGGGGCTGGTGCTGTTGGTGGTAGCTTGGCGATACAATGAAATGGCGTTTTTTACTTGCGGATTTTCAGGGCCGGCGTTTAGCGTTTTTGTTTTCCTTCTGATCTTCTTCAATGACTGGTCTCCAAGTCAAGCAAGACGACCAGTTTTGGGACTTGTCTTCATTTACTTGCTGGGTCTGGCGTCGGCTGTGGTTGGGCTGTGGTTGCGGCGGTCGGGTAATTCGATGAACAATGCCCAGTGAACAATGTACAGTCAGAAATGCACGGTCAGAAAGTTCCAGTCAACAGGTTGCCAGGGACACATTCAGTGTTTCAGCACCAGGGATGCATTCAGCATCACAGCACTTGGTGGGCATTCTGATTAGTAAAGGGGGGGCATGATTGTTATGTTTGGATGCGTCATGGCGTGTCGAACTTGGTGTAGACTTTTGAACAGGTTTGGGTCCAGTTCCGGTGTGTCTGTGAGCAGGTGTGTCATGCGAATTCTCTTGGTTGCAGCGATGGTGCTTACTAGCTTCGGTTTTGCGATTGGTGAGCAGCCAACGGGTAGATTTGATGGGTATTCAGATCAAGAGCGAGCTTATCTCAAGCGATTGAACGGTCAGCCCGCGGCCTTGGCTTACACCCCGGAGTATCCTGGAGGGTTTGAGGCATGGCAGGCCGCTGCTCGCGCCAAGCTGAAGGATCTGATTGGTTTCAATCGCATTGCTGCGCATGCAGCGGGGCATCTGCCCACGGTGCAGTTGGAACGGGAAACGTTGGTGGATGGTCATTGGCGACAACTTGGCCGGATCGAGACAGAGCCCGGAATAACGATCCCATTCTGGATTTTGCGTCCGATGGCCGCCGGGAATCAAAAACTTCCTGTAGTGATGTGTGCTCACGGGCACGATGCTGATGGCTGGAATACGTATGCAGGGGTTTACAAAGACAAAGAGCATCAAACTGCGACAGAAAAAAAACAGGGGAATCCAGGCGTTCAGGCAGTGCGTCAGGGGTGCATTGCGATCGTTCCAGCGACAAGAGGGCTTGCCAAGTCGAATTCGATTTCCGATCTCAATGGAAGGCATGGAAATCGAGCTTGTCGGGCCCAGTTGATGCACTGTCTGCTGGCAGGCCGAACAGCCATCGGTGAGCGAGTTTGGGACACGACTTGTCTGCTGGATTGGATAGCGTCTGACCTGGTTGGTGCCGATGCCAAGCGAATCGGCATGCTGGGGAATTCAGGCGGGGGAGTCTTGACTGTTTACGTCGCAGCCCTGGATAAGCGGATCGCAGTAGCGCACCCTAGTTGCTCGCTGACTTCCTATACAAGTGAATCAGGCTACATTTTTCATTGTGACTGTTGCATGATTCCTGGCGTTCAAGCTGAGTTGGCAGACATGCCTGACATTGCGGCGTTGACCATTCCACGTCAATTGGTAGTCGTCCATGGACAAAGAGATAGTCTTCACTCGGCAACGGCTGTTAATGAGTCAATGAAACGTCTTGCGTTTATCTATTCGCAACGCAATCTGGACGACAGGTTTCTGTTCCGATGGCAGCCAGAAGGACACCGGTTTTATCCTTCCGTGTATTGGCCAGTCATGAAGCGTGCTTTGCTGTTGAATTAGAGTACTGGAGCAAACAGGTCGTGCGCGTTTGATCATACGCCAGTGCAAGGATATGCCAGGACCAGAACTTGCCGATTCCACCACGTGCTGAGGCAACCAAGGTCTCTGCTGGTGCTCATCGGGGAGCGTGCAAAAAGTGAATGCAGAATGAATCGATGTTTGTATTTTTCAGACAGGAGTGACTCGCGGGTTGGATTGAAGGAGCTCGATTGGAGCCGAGCGGGTTGGGTCGTTTGGGTCGATCCGGGTGAAACGCTCTAAAAGGGGATTCCGATTGTGACGTTTGGATGGTCTGCCCCAACAGGTTTGGTTATGGGTTCTGTCTCGCGGGGTTTCAGTCGCATCCGGTGCGGTGTGCCGAAGTTTCCACAGTGCGCAGACCGATCCTAGAGAGGTGAAACTCTGCATTTTGTCGCAAGGTTCAGATTTATCGGATTCTAAGTACAACCAGCATGGATGCTGACAGAGTGAAACCCTCACTCATCTCTCGGACAAGCGAATTCATTGTTGCCTTGGCATCAGTGCTGTTGTTTGTGTCGTCACTTCTGGCCCAAACAGACATTGCTCAAATTGAGGAACTGGTTGATGCGGCGGAGCAGCAATCGCCGCTTGAGCGAAAGACTGCAAAGGCCGCACGCTCGACACGCCTGGATTGGTGGAACAAGGAAGTTGTGCAAAGCGTGACTGAATCCGACAGGTGGGTCAGTTTTGATCTTGAGACCATCCTGCTTGACACTCTTGAAAACAGTCCAAGGATTGAGAGTGTTTCAAAACGCACAAGCATTGCTTTTGAGCAGATTGTTCAGCAGGACGCGATGTTTGACCCCAACGTGCTGTTCGAGTCCAAGGTCGGTCGGAACAATGAGCCAATTGGCAATGAATTGACGACCGGGGGCCCACCTCGACTGATTGAGGGCTCCACGCTTGCGAGAGCGGGTGTGCAAAAAAATGGACGCCGAGGTACGTTGTTGGACCTGTCTCAGGAGGTCGGGACATTCAACAGTAACAGTAAATTTGTTTCTCCAGTGGATCAGGGCAATGCCCGGTTGGCCGTCAGCCTGACACAACCGCTGCTGGGTCGAGGCGGGATGGTCTACAACGAACGTTTTGTGACCCAGGCCAGTCTTGACAGTCGCATCTCCTGGCAGGAAATGCGTAGTGAGGTGGAAGGCCGTATCTCCGAAGTCATCACCGGTTATTGGCGGCTCTACGAATTGCGGTGTCATCTGTTGCAGCAGACAGAATTGTTGCAGCGTGGAGAACATATTCAGCAGGTGGTGTTGGCAAGGCGTGATTTTGATACCGGGCGGGTCGAACTTGCAAAAACCCGGCAGCGGGTCGCTCGACGGATTGATCGATTGCTGCAAATCGAAGCGGGGATTGCAAGGCAGCAGGCACGATTGGCTCGTCTCATCGGTTCTGAATTATTGCAGGGTGAAAGCGGCGGCATTGAATTTGTGCCCAATGAATCACCCGAGTTTCCGAGGTTGGATGTCAATCTTGCCGATGCCGTTCTCAAGGGAATCGAGAATCGGCCCGAAGTTCGAGCTGCGGTCAGCGATCTGGAGTCTGCGGGTCTGGCTGTGAATGTGACACGCGCCGAACTGGACCCGCAGTTGTCAGCCATTGTGGCCGGTTACGTGAGCGGGCTCGACGGAAACTACGGCGTGTTTGATGCCTGGACTAACCAGTTTACCCGTGGGGGACCCGGTATTTCAGCGGCTGTCAAATACCAAATGCCCTATGGGCGGCGAGCTGCAAAGGCGCGCTACCGCGAGGCCCAGTTGCGGTATCAGCAGCGCAATCAGCAGTTGCGAGAAGCTATGCAGCTGACTACGGCTGATATCGAAATTGCGTTGATTGATGTGAATACCGCATTAGCCCAGCAATCGACCAAAAAGCAGCTGTTGGTCACTGCTATCGAAGAGGAGAGTATTCTCACGAAACGTTGGGAAATGATGGGTGACGAGGGCGGCTTGCTGGGTGTGGTGTTGGAGAATCTGCTCGATGCCCAGCAACGGCGAACCGAAGCCGAGCGGGAGTGGAGCAGCGCTCAGATTCGCTACTTGACCTCCATTGTCGGATTGCAGAAAGCGATGGGGACATTGCTGGTCCATGAGGGTATCCGTCCCATCAAATATGGACGCTGTGATATCCAATTTGTTCAGGACATTGTGGTACAGGACCAAGAGGCATTCAGCTCACCCTCGGACATCACCCCTGCAGTGGAAGCTGAAATCGATGCTTCCATTGAGGCGGATGTGACACCTGACCTGGAGCGAAGCGGGGATGAAAATCGTGGACAGGATTCCTCGGCGCTCCCGATACGAATCCCGTTCGATGATGAAAAAACAGAAGCGATGGTGCGGCGGTTGCCCTCGATGAACGGCTTGTTGCGTCCGCAAAGATTGCTTGATTCGCGTTTAAGACGGTTGCCGGGGTTACCAAGCCAGCAGGAATCCAGGGTCAGTGAAATTCAACCAACCGCAATATCGCCTTTAAGACTGCCGAAACTGCACGAAGGCCGGTCCGTACAACGCTTGCCGATCATAGGACCCGAACCAACGGCTACGTTTGACCCAAAAGCGGTTGCTCCACGAGCTACCCTGAGTTTGCCGACTGCACCTCGTGCCAAGGTGATCCGTTTGCCACGCGGTGATCATGCTCCGGCCGTGTCATTTGGACCATTGGTTCCAGTGTCGACGCAACACGTAAAGTCCGAAGCTTACCCCCGCCGGCAGTCATCAAAGCCGCAAAGACTCCCTGACTTGAATTTGGAGATACAGCCATGATGAATCCGATGGCAAAGAACATGAGATCTGCATCCAAATCAACCACCTTGGTGGTTGGTCAAGTGGTATTCCTGCTTCTGGTGTCGCCAGTACTATTGGCACAGAACCGCCGCGTGCCGTTGGGAACGCCGTCGACTGCGACGGTGCATGAGGGATTCACGGTTCCCAAGTATGAAATTCTGGTTGCGGCCTCGGAACTGGGGCGTTTGCAGACGCTGGACGTTGAGGTGGGAGGTGAGGTCAAAAAAGGTGATAGGATTGGTCGACTGGAAGATGCTGTTCAAGCCGCATCGGTACGAGTCGCTACAGCGCAGGCGAGTATGACGGGTGAGTGGGAGGCGGCAAAAGCGGAAGTGAAGCTGAGTCAATTGCGGGTACAGAAGCTGCGCGAGTTGTCTGCAGAACGAATGGCGAGACCCGATGAGCTTGCACGCGCAGAGGCAGACTTGGAGATCGCTTTGGCCCGCCAGAAGGTCACCGAAGAACAGATCATGCTGAGCAAATTGGATCTGGAGCGGCATCAGATGGCACTGCAGCGGCGGCAGATTCTTGCCCCAATGAATGGGGTCATTGCAGACGTCTTTCACATGCCCGGCGAATACATCACGCCTGCGAATCCTGCGGTCGCACGATTGTTGGTGATCGATGTTTTGTACGCCGTATTCAATGTGCCGGTGGCAGAAGCTCGTGGTGTGACTGTCAACTCGCCTGCAAAAGTGTACTTGCGGGGTGCCCAGCGTACGATTGATGCCCGTGTGACTTTTGTTGCACCGATGATTGATGGTGAGAGCGGAACGGTTGAGGTTCGTCTGGAACTTGATAATCGTAAACGTGATCTCCAGTCAGGCGATCGTTGTACATTGCAGGTGTTTCCGCGGCAGGATCAAGCAGGGTTACGCCAGCCGACGCGCGCTGTCATGAACGCGAGGGCATCGAGACAATGAACTCCGATTACTTCGTTGTTAATCCATCCAAAGCACCTGTCCGTGAACGTGGCGCCAATGTGGGCCGGGAACATGATGCCATTGTCTCTTCATTGAACCAGGCAATGGAGCAGCTTGGGGATGTGGAAAGACAGTTTCTGCTGGACAGCGAACTGAGTCTGGATCGTGCGGTTGCCGTGATTCACCTGCTGGCAGAGGTTGGACGCTCCAGGTGTCGTTCAACGGCTGCCATGAAAGTAGCTGAGTTTTTTGCCGAGCACGGACGAAATGTACAGGTGCGTTTCGCTTTGGGAACGGAATCGATCAAGAAATTGGGGGACCGTAGGCTCGGTTGGCTGGGCACTGACAGTGCGTTGTTTGAGGAATACGCTGATCGCTGGAGTTCCATGTCGGATCTGGAATTCAACTCACCCTCGGAAAATGTGTCAATCTCGAGAGTCAGTCAGGAAGTCGGGATTCACCTGCGACAACCTGGCGGCCAGCAGAAAATCGTATTCTGGATTGAGGGCGACGGAAAACAGTCTGAAAATGCTTTTCAGTGGCTCGAGCCGGTTCTGCAGGCACTCGTTGAAGTGCTGTGGAGTAGGCCCACACGGAGTTACTGGAGATTCCGGGAAAGTCTGGGTGGCAGTATCGCCCGCATCGGAGCGGTCGCCGGGCTTCTGCTTGTCCTGTTCCTCGTCTGGCCCGTCCCTTATCGGGTGGCCTGTGATGCAAGGGTCGATACGTTTGCCCAACGAATGGTAGCCGCGCCATTCGCGGCAACCCTGGAGAAGTCCTTTGTGATACCAGGTGATCAGGTTCTGGCTGGTGAAGTTTTGGTCACGCTCGATGGCCGACCGTTGCGACTGGAGTTGGAAGCAGTGGAGGCTGAGATCCAGCAGATTGGCAAAGAGCACAATGCTGCACTGGCAAATAAGCAAATTGCTGAGTCACAACAGCTTGCCTTGAAGCAAAGGCGGCTGGATCGACAGCGGGATCTGATTTTAGACCGGTTGGCAAATCTTGAAGTCACAAGCCCGATTGATGGAGTTGTCATCAGCGGTGATCTGGAAAAATACACTGGCGCGCCTCTGGAACGGGGGCAGGGCTTACTTGAAATTGCACCTTTGGCGACCGTCCGTGTTGAATTGGAAATCCCGGATTATGAAATTGGGTACGTGAAACGAGGTGCAGCGGCAACGGTCAACCTTGACGCCATTGGCGGGCGAGCCATGGATCTGGAGGTTGAGGACATCTATCCAACGGCGGAACTGAGAAACGATCGGAATGTCTTCATCGCACGGGCCAATGTTGACAATCAAGATGGCACCTTGAGGCCGGGAATGCTCGGGGAAGCAATCGCCTATGGCCCTGTTCGCCCCAGAATCTGGTCCTTGCTGCGTCCCGTATTGGAACGCGGACTGTGGTGGATGGGATATTGACAGGAATGACGCATAGGGAGAAATGGTCGTGAAAGACGAGCCTGAAGGCGTTCCAGACAGCACCCATGCTGGCGATGCCTCACACCATGCGCCAAGCAGTGGCACCCCTGCCCCTGCCCACCATGCCTCCACCTACGCGATCGAGCCGGAGGTGATCTTTCTTCATCGACAGGAAGCGGGTGAGAGGTTCGTCGTCGCCAAGCACATGGCGATGGCAACCTACTATCGACTTGGATTGGAAGAATATCAGGTTGCCCGCTTGCTGACGGGTAATCGATCCGTCACGGATGTTGTGGTTGAATTGCGGACTCAGGAAATTGAGTGGTCGATTGCGGATGTTGCGGAATTCATTGGCTGTCTGGTTGCCAACGGCTTAGCACGTCTGCCAGACGAGCAAAGTGATGATCTGATGACTTCGCTGGCAATGTCGGTATCCGCGTTGGATACGGGGCCTGCCAAAAAAGTCGTGCCGCGAAGAGCGGCTTCTGAGTCGGCTGTTTTTGATGTGTCCTCACCTGCCCTTCAACCGGCACCTAATGAGCCGGGGCCTGCCGAATTGTTGAGCCGCGGGGACAAAGACCATCGCAGAACAACTGTTACACATGCGATGGAACAAGGGCAGGGAATCGATGCCACTGTGGATTCATCGATTGTGCCCGAAGTCGCGGCAGTCGTGTCTGAATCCTCGAACGTCACGGATGCATTTGATGATTTGCTTTTGAGAACTGCTCCGGTTGCTGCTGCTGATCCAGCAGTTGCTGGCAATGCTCAAGTCACACCGGCTTCGCCAGATACATGGTATCGACGTCTGATCGCCACGCTGTCACTGCTGGTTTGCCAGCGGATTCATCTGGGAGATGGTGATCGAATTGCCAAGTTTGCCAATGAAAAGTGGGGATTCTTGTTCTCTGTAGCGGGTTGTTGGAACTGGTTGCTGTTGGTCTTCAGTGGTCTGTTGATCGTGCTGCTTGACCACCGCGAATTCGTGGGTGAGTTGGCAGCTGTTTTTGATCCTGATCTATGGTTGATCCTGTTCGCGATGTGGGCGGTCGCCAAGCTGTGCCACGAGATTGGGCATGCGGTCGCAGCAAGACATCATGGAACTCATGTTGGGAAATTCGGGTTTCTGTTTTTCTTTCTCGCCCCGCTACCATTTGTCGATGTCACTGATGCGTGGAAACTTGAAAGCAAGTGGAAGCGAATTCAGATTGGCTTGGGTGGTGTTTATCTGGAATTGGCACTGGCCGCCATCGCGGCATGGGTGTGGTGGCTTTCACCCAGTGAGTTTGTCGCGCATTTAGCCGCTCAGTTCTTTCTGGTTGCCGGACCAGGCACGCTGTTGATCAATGCAAATCCATTGCTCAGGCTGGACGGGTATTACGTGCTGTCGGACCTGGCAGAAATTCCGAATTTGAGAATGCATGGGCGGAAACAACTTGCCAGTCTGGTGAATCGCCTATTGATGGGAACCACGCCAGAGCCCTCTTTGCTCAGGGGATGGCGACGGCCGTTTGCGACTTGCCATGCATTTTGCAGTGTGGTGTTTCAGTGTTTCTGGATGACAGGATTGATTGTTGCCATTTCACATTGGATGAAAGGCCTTGGCATCGTCATCGCTGCAGCGGCGATCAGTTTGTGGGTGATCCTGCCCTTGTTGATCTGGTTTCGGAAAATATGGTTTTACGAATCAAATGATCGTTGGCAATGGAGTACACAAAGGCTGCGGTTGCTTTCCCTGGTCAGCCTGCTGCCACTGGCAGTGCACTTCCTGGCGACTGATGCGTCACCTTTCACGAGGCGAATCCCTGTGGTGGTGCGTAATCAGGATCCACAAATCGCACGCGCGACTGCTGATGCTCGGGTGAAAAAGATCTATGTAAATCCAGGGCAGCGTGTTCTGCCGGGAATGTTGTTGCTCGAACTTGAAAATCCTGAACTGAACATGCAGCGGAGTGATCTTGCCGATGAGTTGGAAATTGCCGAGGTCAAGGCAATCCAGTGGCGACGGAAAGGCGAGTTGGCGCGGGCAGCGGCTGAATCCGGAAATGCAGAAAGTCTCCGCCGAAGGATTGCAGAACTTGATCAACAAATTGAAGGACTGAATACGGTTGCGGAGCGGGCAGGCTATGTTCTCAATCCCGATTTGTTGGAGTTTGAAGGTAGGTACGTGAAGCAGGGCGAAGAACTGTGCCAAGTGATGGATCCAAGGCAGAAGGAACTACTCGCTTCCGTTGGTGAAGCGGATCTCATTGCTTACCGCAAAGCGGCGATCACAGGATTTCCCGTGTCGGTTCGCTTGAGAGGAGGTGCCACGTTTTTTGTCACACCTACTTCGTTACAGCCACGTGCCCGCCGTAAGGTGCTGCACCCAACACTGGCGGCAACTTCCGGGGGGCCGCTGCCAGTTGAAGTCGCAGCCGATGACAAGGCAACGGTGCAATCTCTCCAGCCGCAAATGCAGGGGCTGATTCAAATGGACCAGCAAAGCAGCCGTCAGTCCCGGGACGGTCAAATTGGGATGATGACAATCTCGGACAATCGGTCGATTCTGGATCGAATCATTGCGAGTTTGTACCGCTGAACCGACCGAGATGCAAAAATGTCGGCGTGCGAGATGGTGCCTCGTGATCCTGTCAATAACGCGTTGTCCCGCCAGCGACCCGCGTAAGCCGGCACGCTCGGATCGGCATGAAATCACGCATCCTGTTGCCCGGCTGGGGGTGGCTGTCGGTAGTACAAAGCATCCCATCATCGAGCGTCGAAAGTCCCGTAGAGATCCCCGGTATTCCCTCGCTCCCTAATCGTTAAACCCAACCTGATTGATTCTTCTTTCTCAATCGGATGCACCCGCAGATCCGTGAAGACGGACATCCGACTTGCCATAGATTCACTCATCAACGAGTGCTCAATGTGGCGATTCTTCCACCTGTGCGGGTCGGTTCTGTCGCAACGGTTCTGTTGAGAGCAACGACTGATCCGTTTCAGGGCTCTGATGCCCCGCTGCGGAGGAGCTGGAAACGATGACGAGTGCGGGCCAGCAAGCAGTGCGGGCCAGCAGGCAGTGCGGGCCAGCAGGCAGTGCGGGCCAGCAGGCAGTGGACCCAGCAGGCAGTGGGGCCAGAGGTTTCTACTCACAACAACTACGCGACACAACGGTTTGAGCAGAGACGTCTGGAATGCCAGAGAAGTCTTGAAACGCCGAAGTTTGAAACAAACACAGGGAAAAGAGATGTCTGGTAAGTGGTCTCGAAAGAAACGTCAGCAGTCGTCCGTGCAACGCAACTCCGTCCAAAGGACTGGGGTAAGGCGCTGGATCCAATCCCAGGGCCTGACCTATTGTCTGGCCGGTGCAGCGACAGCGTTCTCCGGGTGTGCTTATACCGGTGGGGTGAAGGAGTATATCCACAATGGCTTTAAGGTTGGCCCCAACTACGCCAAGCCAGCCGCGCCTGTGGCCAGCGGTTGGATTGACAGTTACGACGATCAACTCAAGGATGAGCTTCCCAACTACGCCGACTGGTGGACAACTTTTGATGATCCGGTCTTGAACGGACTCATGGAAGAAGTTTCGCAGCAGAACCTGACTCTCAAGTCAGCAGGTCTCCGCGTCATTCAGGCGCGTTACGTTCGGGACATTACCGCTGGTACGATTTTTCCACAGCAGCAGCAAGCTGTGGGGTCTTATCAGAGAACTCAATACCCCAGAACATTTGCGTTAGGTTTTTTGCCCAGAAATACAGATCTATTCAAAGTTGGTTTTGACGCATTTTGGGAATTGGATGCATGGGGCAAATTCCGTCGTGCCATTGAATCCGCAGATGCAAGTTTGGAAGCGTCAGTCGAGGACTACGATTCGATGATGGTTTCGTTGCTCGGTGAGACCGCAACTGCCTATATCGATCTGAGGACAGCACAGGAACGACTGCGGTATGCAGAATCAAATGCAGAGATTCAAAAAGGTTCATTGAAGCTTGCCAAAGCGCGTTACGATGCGGGAGCGGTTAGTCAGCTGGACTCGACGCAGGCTGAAACGGTGCTTGCAAATACTCAACAGCTGATCCCGCTGTTTGAGAATCAGGTGCGGGCGGCCAATAACAGCCTTTGTGTGCTGCTAGGGATGCCACCGCGTGATCTGAGTGAGGAACTCGGTGATGGTTCCATTCCTGATTTGCCTGCAGACCTTGTGGTTGGAATTCCAGCCAATCTACTCAGACGCCGACCAGATGTTCGAGCAGCAGAACGCCGTGTGGCTGCACAAAGTGCAGCGATTGGGGTGGCTGCGGCTGATCTCTTGCCGCATCTGTCTGTGACGGGATCGGTCTCGCTCAATGCAAACGAGTTCTCGAATTTGTTCGATTCAGGCAGCACTGCTGGCATGATCGCCCCCGGATTCAATTGGGATATCCTGAACTACGGACGACTTGCCAATAGCGTTAACTTGCAGGAAGCACTGTTCCAGGATTTGGCAGTGCAGTACCAGCAAAAAGTTCTTAGCGCGAACTCTGAAGCAGAGACTGCGATCAATACGTTTCTGAAGTCGAAAGAGCGTTTGATCTACGTCAACAATGCGGTCAATGCTTCGAAGAAATCCGTTGAGCTTGCACAGATTCAGTACAGGACGGGAGCGGTAGACTATAACCGTGTATTCAACCTGCAAACATCACTTGTGTCTGATCAGGACAATCTTGCAAACGTCAGAGGCGATGTGGCTCGTAGTGTCATCGCGACCTACAAGGCGCTGGGTGGTGGCTGGGAAATCCGTTATGGAATTCGTCGAGGTTCCAGCGGCATGGTGGAACAGGTGCCTGTGCCACCCGCTGAGACGATGGTTCCCCCAGCGAATGGCAATCAGAAGCCGCAAGAAGAAAAATCACAGGAGGCAAAGCCCCCGGCAAATGATGCAGTGCCAGCTGCAAAGGATGCAGTGCCAGCTGCCAAGGCTGCAGAGCCAGCTGCCAAGGCTGCAGAGCCAGTGGCCAAGGCTGCAGAGCCAGTGGCCAAGGCTGCAGAGCCAGCGGCCAAGGCTGCAGAGCCAGCTGCCAAGGACGCCGTTCCCCAGTCGGCATCTGGCAGCGAGACTGTGAATCCGCCGAAGAGCGGTGGCAACCCTTCCGGAGTC
>PKCN01000415.1 GCA_002862205.1 Planctomycetaceae bacterium
GTCGGTGAAACTGACCGATGCGAGATAAGCTTGAACTGCTGGTTTCCATTGCTTCTTCTGAACAAACCAGGCATGACTGGGCGGCACACTGTGGTCTGTCAGTTCCAGCGCTGCAGGCGGCAGGTCATCACAATCATCCTGTTTGACATCAGGCGTGTGAACGGTTGCCAACGGATGTGAATCAAAGAATCGCTGAGGCGCGTAAAAGGGCACATGTGGCCTATAAAATCCGGCTGCAAGAAAGAATGGCTTTGCATGTTCTTTCTGGATCTGCTTGACGGCCCAAGAGGCTGTCACCGCATCACCAAACTTCTGCTCATCATAAACCTGCGGCCCAAAGTCCCAGAGTTTGCTGCTGGATTCAATATCGGGAACGAGGCACTCGTCAATTTCCAAACGCTGGCCAGGCCGAGGACCGACCACCTGAAAGGATGCTTTATCAACCCGACTGGCATGGTAAATCTTGCCAGCCGTCATCGTCTTGTATCCGTGTTCGCCGAAATACTGAGACATCGTTGTTCGGTTTGCATTCCGCCTGGTCAGACGGAACCATGGGCGATTGACATAGATCCCGGTTGTACTGGGACGCAGCCCAAGCATCAAACTGGTCCGTGATGGATTACAGATTGGGGCTTGGCAGTGTGCGTTGGAAAACAATACCCCCCGCTCAGCAAGCCGATCAATATTGGGGGTACTCGTTTGCGAATTGCCTCCCAGACAGCCAACCCAATCGTTCAAGTCATCGATCGATATCAACAGCACGTTTGGAGGTTCGTTACCGCTGACACAGGCGATGCTGAGAAAAAACAGGAAAACAGACAGCTGCTGACGCAAAACAAATGACAACATGGACTTCATCTGGGACTCACTGAAATCACCGGGCAGCACACAGGCCACCCAATTCGAAACACCAATTATCATGCCGATACCGTCGACAACACCTTTCACAGACTAACAAAATATCACCCGGGGTGATTTCCCGGGCGAATGGATTGCCATGCTGCATGGGATCAATCTAGACTTGCAACTCACAGGGCATCAAAGCAATCTGCAAACGATCCAAACACTTGTCACCCCACGTTCAACGCTACCGATTCACGATTGCAGCCACGGCATTATTGCTGGGGTTCGCGATCGCAAGTGACTCCTGGTGGCAAGCATTGGATGACACATGGCGTGATTGGCTCGGTTTTGCTCCCACCAACCTGCTTGATTTCAAGTGGCAGCGATTCCTGACGAGCTCGTTGTTGACAGCAGGCGGCTGGAAATTCATGGCATCTATCTTGATGCTGACCTTGTGTGCTGGCATGACCGAGCGATTATATGGCACTTTTGCCACCATGAAATTGTTTCTGACTTGCCATCTCACTGTACTGGCAGCTCTGTCCGTCGCTCTCCTTCTGGTTGCGACATTCAATTCATCACCATCGATATTGGCTCTGACAAACGCACACGACGTGGGCCCATCCGCGGGCTACTACGGTTGCCTTGGTGCAATCCTGATGTGGTTACCGTTGATGAGCCGACGATCTGTTTTTTTGTGCGTGCTGTCGATCTTGCTGATCCGTCTGATCATTTCGGTGGGACATCTACCAGAGGGCGCCACGGTGGTGTCTGCTGATGTAGCGCATCTTCTCGCCTTGCCGCTGGGCGCGTCATTGACCTGGCTGGGTTACATTGTCCCCTGCACAAAATCCAAGATACTGCGCCCACGTCTCCCGTCGGACTGCAAATCCAAAGAAAGCAATCCACCATTGAATGGTGACAAAACCGATTCAAAGACCGGCGATAGATGACGTTCACAACTTAGCGTTTGACAAGACGTATCAATCCCCCGGAAATCAACGTTGAGACGTTTGCCAGTACCTGCGGAGTGGCCAAGCCACCGGGAGATGCAAGGTACTTGGGGAACCAGACGGGATGAAACTTCTCTTTGTAGGCACGCAAGCCCTGAAAGTTGTAAAAGTGTTCGCCGTGTCGATACACGAGGTTGGACACACGGTTCCAGGCCGGGCCAAGACGATGGGAATCAACGCCGGACAACGGAGCCATTCCAAGGCTGAACCACTGGTACCCTGCCTCATGGCCCCACAACATCAACTCGATGAACAAGAACTCCATTACACTTCGCGGAGCATCGGGCGGATGCCGCATCAGGTCAATGGACAATTCGACGCCGGTTCCTCCTTTCCACACATTCGCAAAAGCGATGGGGCGATCCTTGTCGAAAACAATCGCCATATCGTAATGCAGCAGATAGGTTTCGTCGAAAAACCCGAGTGAAAAACCTTTTTCTGCCGCTGTCTTTTCCCCGAGCCACGCATCCGAAATTTCTTTCAATTTCGGCATCCAGCCGGGAACATCTTTCTGGGGAACGATTTCAAATCGAAGACCGGACTCAAGTGATTTTTTGTGGTTTCGCCGGACGGTGCGTGAGCACGTTTTGAGCGAATAATTTTCGAGTGGCACTTTGGCCTCTTCACCCAGTTTGAGCAACGAGAGTCCCATTTCGATGTAACGTGACAAACTGGATTCATCCACCTGGTAGAAAACCGGGCACTTCCCTTGCGCATCACACGCTTCACGAAATCGCCAGGCAGCATCATCTGCGGCCTCTTTTGGACCGACGGGATCTCCCATTGAAATCCAGCTGCTTCCCTCGCAACCAAACATTACAAAAGCTTGATCATCGCCACCGAAAATGAAGCGTTTGTCACCCAGCAGAGCAAGATTGGCAGCCGTATCTTCATCATTGGAAATGATTGTCTCAACTCGGTCCATTTCCTCATCCGTCGCTGGATCAGGCACCTTTCCTGTGGTTCTGAACAGTTGCATCAAGCCGACAATTACCAGCACCGAGGCTCCACCCACTGCCGCACGCAAGGCTCTCGGGGCCTCTCCTGTCTTGCCGTACGTAAAGCTCCACCACAACTCGTTGTTGTATTCAACATGCCGATACGAGAACAGAATCAACCAGACGATCAGGCCGGCAGTCATCGCAATTGCGATTATCCAACGAACACTCCACGAGGCGGCAAAGATCCGACCATGGCGAAAGAAGTATTGTCGACAAGGCAACAACGCCACCAACATGATTGCGACAAGAATCGCCTGCTCCCATGCAAAACCCTTCAACAGAGAAACCAGCACGCCAGCCGACAACATCGCAATCGTCAGCCACCATGCGGCATCAATCCGCCGCTGCAACGCACGGGACAGAACAATCAACACCGCACCTATCACACTTCCAAGAAAATGGGAAACTTCAACCAGTGGCAACGGCAGCCAATTGCGAATCAACTCCAGTTTACCGGCAGATGGTGGTAATGTGCCCGCTACCAGCATCACAAGCCCAACCACAAATACTGCGCCCGTGATGATTGGTGGACTGATGATGTTGGCCCACCGCAACCCACCTGACACCACTCCTGTGATCTTGTCCTGATGCTGTTTGATTGACGCAAATGAGATGGCCCCCACGCCAATGATCAGTGGCAGCAGATAGTAAATGATCCGGAACGCAATCAAGGCTCCCACCAAATCATCAGCCCCTCCGGGCAACATCGTGATCAGCACCAATTCCAGAACCCCGAGTCCACCGGGGACATGACTTACCAGGGCCACAAAAACGGCCAGCACAAAGATCGCGACAAACGGCAGGAAATCGATCACAACATCACTGGGCAACAAAACGTACAAAGTTGCCGCAGCAAGGACAAAGTCCGCCATCGCGACAAACATTTGCGCCACTGCGATCTTCAGCGGTGGCGGTTGCAAATTCACACTGCCGATCCGCAAAGGTGATTTTCTGATCCCGCAAATGACAAGAAAGACCACGGTCATCAATAGCAAGCCAATTCCAAACGGGCGACTTGTCGACACCGGCAGGTGTAATTTTTCAGGAATCTCAAACGGTGCGAATACAAATAATGTTCCAGCAAGAGAAAAAAGCCCCAGCCAGAATGCAACACCAATCACCAGTACCAGTCGCACAATTTCACTCGAGGGCATCCCCCACGACGAGTACAAACGGGCACGCACCGGCGCCCCTCCCAGAAATACTCCCAGTGAGTTGCTGAATGCATAGGACAACAATGCCGCCGTCGCAACTTGACGTCCCGTCACTTCATGCTTGACGAGTTTGACCCCGAACCAGTCATATCCAATCAGGACCAGGAAGTTTGCAGCGGTGAAACCGATCGCCGCCAAAATCTCACCGTTGGACAAAGCGTGAAAGCTGGCAACCACCTCTGCATACTTCATCGTTTTGAATTCGTGATGCAGTAACCACAAGGCGGCGAAGAACACAACCAGCATGAGCCCTGGTCGCAGAAGTGGTGCGTAGGCAGCCCAAACTTCCTCGAATCGCTTCAACAGCGGAATCTTTCTCGAATCAGACGTCACGTCTTCTTCATTGGCATTCACTTCCTGCTCGCCAGTTGTGACGGTGTCCTGTTCATTCATATCCAAGTCGCCCCACGCCGTTTTGTTTCTTGCAGCGAATCACCGTTTATTCCATCGGGTTCGCAATCGCCACCAACGGCTCCTGCAACGGCGCTGGAACATCCTACAAAGATTCCCCGACTGAAAAAATTTGCATCCGCAAAATACGCGAACCCATCAGCGGGTATTTCCGGGAATTTGAAAATCAGAATCGTTCCTCACTTCGATGTTTCGTGATCGCCGGGACCATCTGACTTTTCATCCTCTGGAACGGATTCCTTGATGACCAAAGCATCATTCAAAGCCTCGTCGCGGATCAGGATCACAGGCGCATCGCCCGTGATGATTCGTGCACTTCGACTGAAGGTGAGGTAATTCCAGCTCCATTGGAAAAGAATCAGAAACCGACTCTGAAACTGCACGATTTGCAACAGATGGACGACCAACCACATCAGCCAGGCAATGAAACCGACACTTTCACGTTTGCCCACCTTCACAACCGCTTTTGCCCTGCCAATGGTGGCCATGGTTCCGCGATCGTGGTAGACGAATGGTTGTTCCGTTTTTGTTCCTGAAATATTTGCAAGAATCCGTTTTGCCACATACTGCGCCTGCTGAATCGCTACGGGAGCCAAACCGGGCATCCGCACCCCTTCACCATCTGTGCAATTTGCAAGGTCACCGATGACAAAGATTTCGTCCTGGCCCTGAACATTCATCATGTTGGTGACACCCACTCGACCCGCACGATCAGTTTCAATGCCGCAGGCCTTCGCCAGTTTGCTTCCCAACGGGCTGCCATGGACACCTGCAGCCCACAGAACGGTTTGAGTTCGTATGACTTGCTCGCCATCTGCCGAGGACAAGTGCACCTCCTGTTCCGTGACATGGGTAACCCGTGTCTTCGTGTGAATTTCAATTCCCAATTCACGAATCTTGTCCGCCGCACGCGTACAAAGCTCGGGTGGATAATGAGCCAAAACATGTTCCGCCGCCTCCACGACTACAATTCGAGCATCCTCCGGGTGAATATGCCGAAAGTCATTTCGAATGGTGTGTCGTGCAATTTCTGACAACGAACCCGCCAGTTCGATACCAGTGGGGCCTCCCCCCACAACCACGAACGTCATCATCTGCTCGCGAATCTTTGCATCCCGCTCACGCTCAGCAGCTTCAAAGGCCAGAAAAACTTTGCGGCGGATCGCTGTGGCATCCTGCAAAGTTTTCAAGCCCGGTGCAACAGAAGCCCATTCCTCATGTCCGAAATAACTATGCGTCGCACCAGCGGCAACGACCAACTGGTCGTACTCCAAATCGCCATCAGCCAAGATCAAACGTTTGTGATCCAAGTCGAAGTCACGAACTTCGGCCATCAAAACTTCGCAATTGGCCTGACGCCGGAAGATGGAACGAAGAGGCGTTGCAATATTGGCCGGTGATAAACCCCCAGTCGCGACTTGATACAACAACGGCTGAAACAGGTGATAATTGTGACGGTCGACAAGGGTTACCTGAACATTGGACTTCCGCAAATTCCTTGCTGTTTCCAGGCCACCGAAGCCGCCACCAATGATCACGACATGGGGAACGGAGGCTGAGGTAGTGTTGACCACAATGGAACCCTGCTGCGAAGAAACGAAAACACGTCGACTGCGTTCCGCAAATCATCTCTGCTGACTGCGTCACTGGCAATGGATCTTTGCGTCGAAATATCCCAGCTTCGTCTGGAGCAATTCCTTTAATTCGGCTTGCAACCATCATTCCATCCAACTCCCCCCCATTTAGCGAACGCGTTCCAAGAAGCCACTCAAAGAAGACTCAGAGCATGCGAGTTTTTGAAAAGATTGCGTGTAACCTTTGCTCGTTGGAGGTTATTCACTGATAATCACACAAGCCCCAATGGACCGCTCGCGGGTGGCCTTGCGGTATCCTGAGGAAAAAGACTTGATCGCGATCATCGCTGCCCCACCAATTTGCCGAATTGAAATTGCGAATTTGCCACATCACGCATTTCCTGACTTTGAGCTGAAGCATTGACAGGAACTCATTGGAATTGAAAAGCCCGAACATGAATATTGGAATCCTTACTCCCAACAACAGATCCTCATCACTCATCTCGTTGCTGGCCATATTTTTGCTGACCGTGGGATCAACGGTTGGCCTGTCTGCTGAGCTCGTGGCTGAGATGCCCAACATCGTTGTCATTCTGACTGATGATCAGGGTTATGCAGACATCAGTTTCAATCCTCAGCACCCCAAAGAAGTCTCAACTCCCCACATGGATGCGTTGGCGCAGGAGGGTGTCTTCTTCAGTCAGGCCTACACCAGCGGTCACGTCTGCTCCCCCACCCGCGCCGGATTGATGTTGGGGCAATACCAACAGCGAGTCGGGGTTTATTCCGCAGGAGATGGTGGACGAGGCTTCAGTCCTGAACAGGCAATCTTTCCATCATTCCTGCCTGATCACTACGTAAGCACGGCCATTGGAAAGTGGCATCTGGGGCTTGATGATGACTACCCCGAACTCAAGTGGCACGCCATGAATCGTGGCTTCGATGAGTGCTACAAGTTCATGGGACGTGGAGGGCATAGCTATTTTGATTTACGAAGTGATTCAGATGGCAAGTTCGCACATCCGATCTATCGCAACAAACAGCGTATCAACGATGAAGGGTATTTGACAAATCGCTTAACCGAGGAAGCTGTCGATTTCATTGAAAGAAACAAGACCCGACCCTTTTTTCTCTACCTGGCTTACAACGCAGTTCATGCGCCAGCCGAAGCTCCTGCTGCTGACATTCAATCTGCCTTGGATTCGAATTCAGGCATTACGCCTCAACGGGCCATTCTGATGGCCATGTTGAAACATTTGGATGATGGTGTGGGAGACGTCGTGGGGAAACTCAAACGGGAGAAGCTGTTCGACAACACACTGTTGTTCTTTTTGACAGACAATGGCGGCTCCAAAGCGATGAGCGCCGACAACACCCCGTTGCGTGGTTTCAAAGGCAGTTTTGACGAAGGCGGAATTCGCACTCCATTGATCGTCAGCTGGCCAGCCAGGTTCAAAGGCGGGCGAACCCAAAATGTACCCATCGTTTCACTCGACATCTTGCCCACGGCAATGGAGGCAACAGGTAACTTGCCCACCAACCACAAGTTTGATGGCAAGAGCCTTCTTCCGTTGCTGACCGACAAAACAACCCAGCATCACGAAAACATCTACTGGAGCAAAGGCGGCGAGGGAGATTGGGCGATCCGACAGGGCGACTGGAAGATTCACGTTGTGAAGGGAAATCCAGAACTGATCAATCTGGCGAACGATCCCTCAGAAACAAAAGATCTCAGTGGGCAGCACCCCATGCGTGTGCAACAAATGACGGAGGATTACAAGAACTGGATCCAACAAATGCAAGATCCCGTTACTGGCGGAAGCCGCTTCTGGAAACAGAAAGCAAACGCCGCCCCAACCAACCCGAAAACAAAGCCAACCAACCCAGAGTCAGAGGCGCGAGAAGCACGGAGAGCAAAAAAGAGGGCCCAACGCAAAGCGAGAGATGACAGGGAAACAGACAACTGATCACTCGCTCCCAGAACAACCAGCCGATCACTCGCTCCCAGAACGACCAGCCGGCAAAATCCAGTCCCGCTCAGACTTCGAACAGGAACAAGGAAGGGTCTAAGCGTATCTGGTCGCCATAGATCCCGTTCTCTGCACGCTTTCCTGCGGAAATCACCATGCAGATTTCTGCAGTTCGCGGCAGGCCCAATAGTTTGCCAACGCGAGTTGTGTCCATTCCTTCCATGGGACAGCTGTCATATCCAAAAGCTCTCAGCGACAACATCAGATTTTGGCACCCCAATGCCGTCGACTTGTGAGCCCAAACCCGCATATCCGCTTTGCCAGCGGGTCCGCGAGGCATTGGCTTGCGGAGTGCCAGCAACCAGAAGATCAATTTCTTGATGGGGCCAAAGACAGCCCACGGTCCCTGTCCGTAGGCCAACGGCACCAGTTTGCGATAATAACTCAGGGCTGACTCAGGGACTTCGCTGTCTGAATGCTCCATTGCATCGATCATCAGCTTGCGATTCCTGTCCCACGTATCCGGTCGCGCCACACAGACAACCAATTCCTGCGCCGTCGTGGCTGCGGGTTGTTGCAGGCACAGTCGGGCCAATTCCGCTTTCTTGGCGGCATCACGGACCCAGTGAAATTCCCATGGCTGAAGGTTCGACGAATTGGGAGCCAACAACGTCAATTCAAGGCATCGTCGCATCACTTCCTCCGGCACGGCTTCCTGCGTGTAAACCCGTGTACTTCGTCTCGATCTGACCACGGTTTCGAATGCCTGCGGATCAGTGTTCGCCGCATTCTCGCGATGCCCAAACGGGGGAACTTTCTCGAAAATCTCAGTTGCTTTCGCCATGAACAGTGGTGGGTCAGAGGCTGTGGGGGAATCAGGGAATTCTAGCATCAAGGCCAATTCGCAATTTTCAGCACTTAACTCGCGTTCCGTGGGTCAACCCGTCCATTCTACGACAATCACTCGCAGAGAACCCGCTGGGCGGTGAGCCCGCGCGAAATGTACAAATCCTTGCGACATTCCTACAATACACGCCCAAAGTTTTTTGCGAGACTGAATCATCTGTGAGAGAAAGTTCCCAATCAGACTGAGAGTCCTGGCAGTCTTGAAGCTGGGTGACAGTTTGAGGTCAATAGCGTCCCTCGTTGCCTGATCCTACCCCTTTTTGTCGCCTCGAAGCCCGGAGATGAGCCAGCGTGGTCACCACTGTCGAAATCAGCATGTATCCCTTCGTAAAAAACTTTCGTGACCTGATCAAGGATTTTATCGGTAAGCTGGAGGAGTACAGTGAGATAGAGGTCCAGACGGGTCCCACATCGACTGTCCTGATGGGTGACTATGATCAGGTCATGAGCTGTTTGACAGAGATGATGCGGTGGTCTTACCAACAACACGGCCAATCTGTCTTTGTGACCAAAATATTGCCGGGCTACCAACCCACATGAACTGAAATCTGGTCGATCTCATGGATTCAGAAAACCCAGCTTTCCATTCATCACATCCAATCTTCCCAAAGCTCAGCAGCTAAGATATTTAACCGCACTGATTCCTGAGCCATGAAGTGCAATTTGGTGTCTCCCTTGTGGCTCGCCTGTTTCTCATGAGTTCCCATGCTCTGTTTATCCAACAAAACATTCCCACCTCAACTGCATCGGTTTTCCGGTTCTAGTCTTGGCATCTTGTTATCAGTAATTTTTCTGATGCTGTCAGATCCACGCGGTTGTTTACCTGCGCAGGAAGCGGCCCTCGTAAAGTCTGTGAAAGCAACAGCGGCGCAATACAACCGCGACGTTCGTCCAATCCTGGCCGAACACTGTTTTTCCTGTCATGGTCTGGACGCCGAAGCACGCGAAGCGGACTTACGTCTTGACGAGCGTGCGTTGGCGATTGAATCGGGCGCCATCGTGCCCCACAAGCCAGACCAAAGCGAGTTGCTGGTCCGCATCACGGCGGATGACCCTGAAATCGTCATGCCACCACCTGAAACAGGGCATAACCTTTCAGCCGCGCAGATTTCAACCCTCAAGTCATGGATTACGTCGGGTGCTGAATATCAAAAGCATTGGTCATTTGTGGTGCCCAAAAAAAGCACGCCCCCTGCCAACAGCACGAATCTGACAGCAGTGAATCCCATCGACTCCTTCATCCTCGCTGGAGTGGAACAGGCGGGTTTGACACCTTCACGATTGGCCGAGCGTGGGACGATTCTGCGTCGAACAGCTCTTGACCTTACCGGATTACCACCAACGCCCGAACTCGTCCAGAGTTTTCTAAACGACGAATCTCCGGACGCATACGAAAAGCTTGTGGATCGTTTACTCGAAAGCGATCGTTACGGTGAACACTGGGCGCGAATGTGGCTTGACCTGGCACGTTATGCCGACACCAAAGGCTATGAAAAAGATCGACACCGTAACATCTGGCGATACCGCGATTGGGTCATCGATGCATTCAATCGCGACCTTCCTTTTGATCAGTTCACCATCGAACAACTTGGTGGTGACCTGTTACCAGACCGCACAGATGATCAGATTCTGGCAACAGCATTCCATCGCAATACGATGACCAATGACGAAGGTGGAACTGACAACGAAGAATTTCGGATTGCAGCAGTCAAGGACCGCGTTGACACAACACTGCAGGTCTGGATGGGCTTGACGATGGGATGCGCAAAGTGCCATTCACACAAGTACGATCCGATCAGCATTCAGGACTACTATTCATTTCTGTCTTACTTCAATCAAACGCAGGATGCCGACAACGAGGCTCCATTTCACACCACCCCCACTGCGGCACAGGCAGCGGAACTTGCCGATCTGACACTGAAACTGCAGCAGGCTACCAAGCTTTCGGCCCAACGCCCTAGCGACTTCACTGAACGCTTTGGAAAATGGAAACAAGCATTGCAGGACCGTCCACTCTGGCAGCCACTGAGTCTCAAAGCATTCAAATCCGAGGCTGGCGTGCAAATGAATCAGGATGAACAGGATCGACTCATTGCCAGCGGTGATCGGCCACAGAAGGACACCTGGCAAATTACCTTTGACGTTCCAGCTCTACCCGATGGTAAAACCTACACCTCATTTCGCATTGACCATTTTCCAAAATCAATCGGCGGAGGTGACTGGGAAGACAAGAACGTGGCTATCCGTGAATTGACAGTGGAACTTCAACAGCCGGATGGTGAATACAAAACAATCACGCTAAAAAACCCACGGGCAACCTTTTCCCAGCGTGGCTGGAATGTTGCCTCGGCGTTGGATGGCAAACCCGACGCAGGTTGGGGTTTATCGCCCCGATTCGGGGAGGCACAAGCTGCGATTTTTGATTTCGACGCGCCCCTCACCGGCGGTACTTTGAAAGTCACGTTGGAGCAGCAATATGGCGAGGGGCTTCTGCTTGCCAGATCACGTTTTTCTATCAGTCAAAATCCTGTGCAATGGCTACGTGCTGAACTGCAGCCTGACCCTGAGAAAGTGTTCACCGAAGCGGTGTTCCCCGAGACGATGCACCGCATCAAGACAACGCAGACAGCCCGGGACCAATTACAGAATTTCAGAAAACAGCTTCCAAGCACACCTGTGATGTTCGACTTGGACGCCAAGCGTCAGCGAGCAACACGCATCCACAACCGTGGCAATTTTCTTGACCAGGGTGAGGAAGTCACTGCTTCTGTGTTGACCACGTTGTCCCCGTTACCTGCAAACGCTCCCGCAAACCGGCTCGGCGTTGCCCAGTGGTTGATGAAATCAGACAACCCGCTGACGGCCCGCGTTGCCGTCAATCGAATTTGGGCAAGAATTTTCGGCATCGGGCTTGTCGAAACGGAAGAAGATTTTGGCACCCAAGGAATGCTACCCTCGCATCCTGAATTGCTTGACTGGTTGGCTGTTGAATTCCGTGAACAGGGCTGGTCACTCAAACAACTGATCAAGACCATTGTCATGTCCCGGACCTATCGACAGAGTTCCATTGTCAATGACAAGTCATTGGCTGTAGACCCAAGAAATCGCTTGCTCTCGCGAGGGCCGCGATTCCGGCTCAGCGCTGAAATGGTGCGGGATCAAGCGTTGGCAGTTTCCGGACTGCTTGCCAACAAAACGGGGGGTCCATCGGTCATGCCACCACAACCACCGGGGATCTGGAAATCAACTTACAGCGGTGAAAAATGGAAGAACGCCGAAGGAGAGGACCGATACCGCCGTGGCCTCTACACCTACCTCAAGCGAACCAGTCCCTACCCTGCCATGACCACGTTTGATGCGGGCAGCGGCGAGGTGTGCCAGATTCGCCGCATCAGGACCAATACTCCACTGCAAGCGTTGATCACGCTCAATGATGTTGTCTATCTGGAGGCGGCTGGGCAACTGGCAAAGAGAATGGAGGCTGCTGCTGAAGATCTGGATACCAAACTCGCGGCTGGCTTTCAAATGGTTCTGGTCAGAGAAGCAGATGCTTCAGAAATCTCCCGCTTGCACAAGTTGTACGACTCACTCGAAGATGAACTCTCTGATGGAAATGAGCTATTGGATTCAGCCAAACTCACCGACGGTGATCCAAGGCTTGTGGTGATCGCCAGCGTCCTGCTGAACCTCGATGAGACACTGATGAAACCGTAGTCAATGAACACGCCACGTATTAACGATAACAATCGCAAACCTACCACTGAATCATCGCGACCGGCACGGAAAACTGTCCGAGAATTCCAGACAGCTCTGCTGAAACCGTGATGCAACGAACCGAAACTGAAAGACAACCATGGAACTTTCCCTGCCCCTACAAAAACTTCGTGCTGTCACACGACGACACTTTTTCGGGCAAACAGGACTTGGATTCGGGGCCCTTGCGCTGAACTCGATTCTTGCTCGCGATGGACATGCGGAAGACGCATCATTTCGCATCCCTTCCAAAGTCAAGTCCGTGATCTACCTGCATATGGCTGGATCCCCTTCACAACTCGATCTTTTCGAGAATAAACCCGCATTGGCGAAACTGCACGACACGGAGTGTCCGCAGGAGTTTCTGGAAGGAAAACGTTTTGCCTTTATCAAAGGCACGCCCAAGATGCTCGGCCCACAATTCAGTTACAAGCAACATGGTGATACCGGCCAATGGGTCAGCGAACTGCTACCCAATTTGTGCCGACAGATTGATGACCTTTGTATCATCCGTTCCATCAGCACCGAGCAGTTCAACCATTCACCAGCACAACTGCTGATGCAAACCGGCAATCCGCTACTGGGTTACCCGGCCATGGGCTCATGGGTAACGTATGGTCTTGGCAGCGAAAACGAGAATCTGCCGGGATTTGTCGTGCTTTCCTCGGGCGGAAAAACGCCGAGCGCGGGCAAATCATTGTGGGGCAGCGGATTCTTGCCAACCGTTTATCAAGGCGTTCAATGCCGTACTGACGGTGGTGATCCAATCCTGTACCTTTCCGACCCCAAAGGCATCAGCCGATCGGCGAGACGAAAAACTCTTGATGCTTTGAATGATTTGAACCGTTACCAGCATCAACATGTTGGTGACCCCGAGACCATGACCCGCATCGCGCAGTACGAACTTGCCTACCGGATGCAGACGTCTGTCCCGGAGGTCATGGACATTAGCCGTGAGTCTCAGGCAACCATGGATCTTTATGGTGCCAAGCCCGGGTTTGTATCCAAAGCAGAAACAGCTGCTGATCCTCGCGCTTTATACAAAGGCGATGATGCCACGTTTGCAAACAACTGCCTGCTGGCCCGACGCCTGGTTGAAAATGGTGTGCGTTTTGTTCAGCTGTACGACTGGGGTTGGGACCACCACGGTTCGAGTCCAGGCGAATCCATCGATGAAACCCTGCCGATTAAATGTCGTCAGATCGATCAGGCAATCGCCGCATTATTGGCAGACTTGAAGCAACGCGGCATGTTCGATGAAACACTCGTTGTCTGGGGTGGTGAATTCGGCCGTACCCCGATGATGCAAAACAACGTCAACAAAAAACTTGTCAAGGGATTCATCGGTCGTGACCATCATCCACATGCGTTCACAATGTGGATGGCTGGTGGAGGAATCAAACCCGGCATGTACGGAAAAACCGATGAAATCGGCTACTACCCTGTCGAGGACCCTGTCAGCGTTCGCGATCTACAAGCAACCATCCTGAACCAGATCGGACTTGACCCCTATCAATTCAATTTCCCCTATCAAGGACTCAATCAACGCCTGATCGGTCCAACACAGAAGGGACGTGTTCTTACCGAAATCCTGTCGTGAGACAGCCTTGACTGCTCGGTGCAACAAAGGGAACACAAATGATGATAGGCAGGTGGATTGCCGGCGTTCACCAGAACGGTTGGAAGCAGTCGCTCTCGCAACTATTTCATCAAGCGGTCAGTGAAGTCCAGAAACCAATTCCAGTCGACTTCTCCCAAACCATGCCCACCACTGCGAATATGATATCCGGTGTTACCTCGCACTCTGGGGCTATTCAACGCCGGCATGGCAGGTTCGGTGATGGCCGTCTTACCAAGTAACTGGAAAACAGGTGCTGCTGCCACAAGCGAGGCATATTCACCTTTGGGGTCTGCCCAAAGATCCTCATCAGAACTGGCCACATACACGGCCCGCGGAGCAATCAAAGCCATCACTTCATGCTGATCGACGGGAAGCTCTGCTTCCCGGTTGGTGTAGCTGGAAAATGGCACACAGAACCAATGCGGAAAATTGCTGGTAATACGGCCAACCGTTTCTCCGAATGCTCGACGCGACAATGCAGCTCCACCACAACCAGAATTGTTACTGTAGGCAACTGCAAAACGAGGATCTTCACATGCTGCCCAAAGCGATGTTTTGCCACCACGTGAATGCCCAACGACTCCTACCTTCGTCGCATCAATCGTCGAGATCGTCTCCAAGTGATCCAACACGCGACTGGCAGCCCACCCCCATGCAGACAAACTGCGCCATGCTGTCGGAGCGGGGTCGTTCCCTTTCGCAAAGAACGCGCGAATTCCATTTGAATAACCATTGCGTTGATCGGGATCCACATCTGAAGTGTGAAACGAGGCGGTCGCATAGCCACGCTGAACCAGCGTTCTGGCCGGCCAAAAAGGATCATTCTCAGTCGCAGCTTTGTCCAAAGGAATGAAGTACCGGTTATTGATGTGAATCACCGCAGGGACGCGGCCCTGAGTTTGATTCGGAATGAACAGGACGAAAGGAAACTTGTATTGTTGATCACCTCGCGTAATCACAGCCACCATGCTGCGCCCTGTAGCCAATCCATCCCAGACATCTTTTTGTTCAGCCACCTGCTCGAACGTCAGCACGTAATCTGAATTGGGGCGATTTCCATAAACCTCGTTCCGGAACAATGACATCAGTTCCTTCCGCCTGAGGTGATTCCAGCGATCTGCCGTGCTAATCGACCTACCATCCATGCCAATGAGTGGATCAGGAAGTTTGTACTCAGGGACTTGCGACTCGTCGAAGTTGAATTCTTTCCTCGATCGGGAAATTTTCTTGACCACATCAGCATTGGCTTTCCAGGGTAAGGCACCCGATGCTGGCTGGGACGGGCCGCTTCCATCGACAATCGATTTCTCCTTCTGTTCCTCTTTCTGCCCAAAACAGAAATTTCCATCAAAACAGGTTAGAAGCATGCAAAACAACATCAGCCGCGAAATACGGCTACGATTGGTGAGCGGTGAGGCGGTGATTTTCATTGCAAGAACCCTGTGGATATCGTTGGGAAGTGAACGTTTATAGCTCTGCAAGACGCTAGCGACAGCCCATGGGTTATAAAATACGCAAAACCGGCGGGATCCAAAACTCCTGACTCATCGTGGTGTTGAATCACCTGGACCAGGGCGAACCTTGCTCTCAAGCTGCTCCTTCGCTCATGTCTTCTTTCAAAATTTAATCAAGGAAATCAGATGAAGTGTCTCACGAGTTTAGGTGTCGCTCTGATGCTGGCCACCGGCTTCCAAGCCAATGCTCAAGATGAACGTGAGACGCGACCGCGTGTCTTGCAGCAGGAAGACAACGGGCCCGGCGGCCCAGGTCGTGGCGGCCCAGGTCGTGGCGGCCCAGGTCGTGGTGGACCCGGACAAGGTGGACCCGGACAAGGTGGACCCGGACAAGGTGGACCCGGACAAGGTGGGCCCGGCTTTGGTGGACCCGGGCAAGGTGGCCGAGGTCAGGGTAACCGTGGCGGAGGTCAGGGTAACCGTGGTGGAGGTCAGGGTAACCGTGGTGGAGGTAGCGGTGGAATGATGAGTTTCCTGCCTGTGCTCGTTGCTCTGGATGCCAATCAGGATGGGGAGATTTCAGCCAGTGAAATCAAGAATGCTGCAGCAGCTCTCAAAACGCTCGACAAGAATAAAGATGGGAAGTTAAGTGCTGAGGAAGTTCAACCGCAACTAGGTGGTCGCGGCGGCGGAAATCGCGGAGGCGGCAGTCGTGGTGGAGGAAATCGCGGTGGAGCTCCGGGTGCTGAAGCTCCCGGTGGAACCCCCGAAAGAGGTTTTCAGCGTGGGGGTCCGGATGGAGCGATGAGTCCAGCCAGCCGCATCATGGGTCTGGATGAGAACAAGGATGGCAAGATCAGCAAAGACGAATTGCCCGAGAGAATGCAACCCATCATGACCCGTCTTGACCGTGATCAGGATGGCTTCCTTTCGAAAGAAGAACTGGAGTCGATGGGTGGATCCGGAGGACGCGGTGCCAGTGGTCGAGGCCCTGGTGGTGCCAGTGGTCGAGGCCCTGGTGGGCGAGGTCCCGGTGAAGCTGGCGGTGCCACACCCCAAGGTGAACGCCCTCGGCGACCACCTGCTGAATGATTTGCAAATCAACCTGATGCGAATCTTAACTCGAGATTTTGGCCCTGCGATTTCCTCAATCGCAGGGCTTTTTTTATGAAACGGATAGGTTCCCATTCACCCGACATCACAGGCACTTTCCCGTAAAACCATCGATCACGCAAAACCATCGGTTAGGGACCATGTCATTGCCCGCCTCCATCCCTTGCCGCCTGTCCCCACTTTTGCCGATCAGGCAACTCTCGCCCTTTTCAATCCCCGCTCAACGGGGCGAACGTCGGCTTTTCGCGGCACCATCACAGACTGACTGAGTCTTGTAAAACAAACGCCCCTCGACCGAACAGGCAATCGAGTGATCCAACACCGATCAGATGCAAGACTCGTGATGGCACCAATGATATCGCATCAAGCCTTCCCACCCTGTTGCTGCTCGGCAACAGGGAATCTCTTGACTCAGGTCTGGCGTGCCGAGCACCAAAGTCCATGATTGCCATCCCTCCATCTTGGCAATCGTCTTTGTGCGGCTTCTATTTTGAATCATGTCGAGGCACAAGAGTCATCGCATGATCAGCAGGAGCTCTTGATGTTCTGGTAATGTATGATGCAGTGGATCGATAGCTGGCACCCGTGGCTTGATTGATATCTGAATCTAGCGAAACTGCGTTGGTGAGTTCACAGCGGGTCAATTACTGATTGTCGGCAGATCTGGCTTCTCTGCAAATTCGGCAGTTAGCTCATGCATGCGGCAAGACGACTTGGTTCTGAACAGCAGGTGGGCATTCCCGCAACGGCAAATCATTCCATGAAGATCACCACTCGATGCCCAAGATCGAAGGCAAAAAAACTTTGCACGATTGTGTTGGCTTGCATCGCAACCCTGTGCGTTCTTCTGATAGCCAATGCCGCCAAATTGAAATCGCTGCAACTCAAAGTTCTGGCCATTGACCCAAGTGGTATTGAGCCAAGTGACATTGATCAGGATTCTGCGTTAGCACATTTATCCGCGGCAGTTCAATTGCCAACGATCTCGCATCGCAATCGAGCGAGAAACAACACGACGGCATTTCACGACTTCCAAACGCTATTGGAATCAACTTATCCGGCAGTCACCACCAACCTGAGCAAGTACACGGGCGAAGACTTTGGCGACCCTGACAACGCCAGTCTTTTGTACCAATGGTCCTCAAGCAGCAACGAGGACACCTCAGCCGTCTTACTGATGGCTCATTATGACGTGGTTCCAGTGGAACAATCGACGCTTGCGAATTGGAAACACCCTCCGTTTTCTGGTGCGATTGATGGCGAATACGTGTGGGGACGTGGCACCCTGGATGACAAATGTGCCACAATCGCTTTGATGGAAGCGTGTGAACGTCTGATCAACTCTGGATTTCGTCCGCAACGCGATGTCTATCTTGCGTTCGGACACGACGAGGAGGTGGGTGGCAGGTACGGCAACCAACAAATCTCCGACTGGATGCGAAGCAGGGGGATCCGCCTCAGCATGGTTCTGGACGAAGGTGGTGGAATTTACCGCGGTGTGCCGGGACTTGACCAACCTGCTGCATTGATCGGGATTGCGGAAAAAGGTTTTCTGAACATCACCATGACTGTGCAACTGGACGATGCGGGACATGCTGCCATTCCCCCACAAGAAACGGCAATTGTCATTTTAGCCAACGCGATCACCAAGCTACAGCAAACCCCATTCCCAACAAAACTCGACGGCGGAATCAGCAGGATGCTTGATTACCTTGGTCCCGAAATGTCATTTCTTGACAGGGTTGTCATTGGCAACCGCCAACTCTTCGGATCCCTGATCGAAAATCGATTCAGCAATACCCCGGCAGGGAATGCGGCATTGAGGACAACCATGGTTCCGACCATGATTGAATCGGGCTTCACCGAAAACGCACTTCCGTCGGCGGCGACAGCCAATCTTCATCTCCGCATCCAGCCAGGTGAAACGGTTGAATCATCCGTAAGTTTTGTTCGCTCTGTCATTCAGGATGATCGGGTCACTCTGCACACCGATCGAACGCTTGATGGAACCCCCAGAGATCAACTCCCGTTCCGGGAACCTTCCCGAATTTCCTCTGACACCAGCAAGAGCTTTCGAGCCTTGCATCAAACAATCAAGCAGGTCTACCCGGACGTGACAGTCGCTCCGTTCTTCGTTGTCGCCAGCACCGACTCAGCCCACTACGACACCCCCGCACTGAGTCAAGATGTTTATCGCTTCACACCATGGAATCTTGACCAGACAGGCCTGACTTTGATCCATGGGGTCAATGAACGAATATCAACGCGAGAGTTTGTCCAGATGATCCGTTTTTACGAGCAACTGCTGATTAATCTGGTTGGCAACACTCAGGATTAGGGCATCTCACACTGGGGGGGATTCCTTCCTCCTATCATGGATCGTCAGGTTTCTCAGGCCCCTGCTCGTAACCCTGTTTTTCTTTTGCACAGTTTTCCATCAACTGGTCATCACATGAATCGGTCACGCATTTTGAGTTACGGCATCACTGCGGTTGTTCTCGGAACCATTTTCTACTTTGGATGGAAATTCACGGCGCGAAGTGCTTACGAATCAGCCAGGTACAGCGTGATCACAGCGGAGAAGAATTTTGAAGTCCGCGACTACGCCGGTTTGGTGCTCGTTTCCACTCCGATGCGTTTTGACGCTCGAGGCAATGATGGCAGCTTTTCACGTTTGTTTCGGTATATCAGCGGCGACAATGGCGAACAACAGAAAGTCGCGATGACCACACCCGTTTTTATGCAACGAGGCGACGAAGCTACCACCGACGGATCAACAACGACTCGGCAAGGAGAGATGTCATTCGTTGTCCCCGAGCAGGTCGCCTCTGGAGGTGCACCCCAGCCCGGCAATGCAGACGTTCAACTTCGTAATCGTGAGGGTGGCAGATTTGCGGCACTGCGATTTGCCGGACGCATGGAGGATGCATCCCTCAACGAGCGAGAAAACGAATTACGGCAGTGGATGAAAAAACAGAATCTTGTCGCAACCGGTCCTGTGGAGTTTGCAGGTTACGATCCACCTTGGACCCCTGGCTTTCTGCGTCGCAACGAAATCCTGATTCGTGTTGAGTGAAGCGGCAGATTTTTCGGAATCGTGCCCTTTGCATCATTCAGCTTGCTGATGCCACCCCGCCTCTGAATCTTTCCTGTGGATTGCCCGTCCGCAGCAGATCCCCGGGCGGATCAGGGTTGGCGTATAATTTGACTGTCACGCATCTCTTCACACAGCGTTCCCCAAGCCAGTGGTCAGTTGGATGAAATCTCTTTGGCTTTCTCTTGTCATGTTCACGCTGATCGGTAGTACCGCTCGCGGTCGCTCTCCGTTCGTGCACGTCTCGCTTGCGAAAGAGAATCGGATTGTTACCTACCAACTTAATCCCCGAGATGGCGGCCTGAACGAGATCGACAGTGTGCTGGTCAGCGGTGGTCCGGGAGCCTTGGCAGTTCACCCAACTCGCCCCATCATTTATGCCTCCATCAGGACAGCCGGAAACCTGGCGAGTTTTCGTGTTGATGAAACGACGGGAAAATTGACCAAAATCAACCAAGTTGCTGCAGGGGCTGATCCCTCGTATCTCGCTGTCGATAAATCTGGCACCTATCTTTTCAGTGCTTTTTACAAAGCAGGCAAGATTCTGTTGCATTCGATCACAGAAAATGGCGGAATTGGTGAGGAATTACAATCCATCACCACTGACGAACGCGCACACGCAATCGTGTCGGATCGCACCAGCCAATATTGGTTTGTACCACACACCCGACCCAATGCCATTTTCCAGTTCCGTTTTGATCCAAGCACTGCGCGTCTCGTCAAGAACACACCGGCAAAGTTATTGCGCCAGCCCCAGACTGGGCCGCGTCATCTATGGTTCCATCCCAGCCTTGCCACGGCCTACTCCAGCGATGAGCAGGGACGCAGCGTTTCAACCTATGCGTTTGACCGTTCAAAAGGAACGCTCGAACTGACTCAGACTTTATCAACGCTCCCCAGAGATTACGATCACACCCAGACAGGCAGTACATCTGACATCGAAGTTCATCCCTCCGGGAAATTTGTCTACGTTGCCAATCGCGGGCATGACAGCATCGCTCGCTTTTCGGTCAACCTGGACGATGGACTCTTAAAATCACTCGGCAATACCCCCAGCGAATCAACGACAAGATCGTTCAACATTGACCCTAGTGGTCAATTCCTGATTGCAGCAGGCCAACATTCAGGAAATCTCGCTGTCTTTCGCATCAACTCTGAAAACGGTGATCTCAAACGCCTCAATACGGTCGTAGCGGGTGATTCTCCGTGGTGGGTCGTGATCAGGTAACAAGCTTGATCACCGGTCAGCTTTCGAACCCTGTTGAGAATTGGGTTCAAAGGAAGTCGGAGCAAAATTTAGATGGGTTGAAAATTCGGTGACACCGCAACAACCGACTTCAGGAAATCAGTGTGTCACGTGCACTTCCTTTGGCAATGATTGCTGCCATCTCAGGATCCAGTTGCATGGTCTCCAGAACAAAGCCTTCTTCCGTGGCGAGAGTATCGTTATTCAGCACTTCCATCAGATTGCGTTCAATGGTGTGACAGATTGCATCCAGCGGCAAGTGATCAATTCGCCTGGTATCAAACGGATTTTGAAGCTCCATTCCGATCCGATCGAGCGAGAGCATTGGCAGTGCCAGGAGCATGATAAAGAGTGGGATGAGAAAAATCCCGTGATTAAAATCCAACCCTGCAATGGTGAAACTCGCAGGCCCATCAAATTCACTCATCAACGCCAAGGGCAACGCAATCAAAAACATGAAGATGAATTGACGCACTTGAATCGCTGATGCTCGAGCCAGCGGTGTGTTGCGAATCCGTTCACAGCCTCCCAGGTAATCAATGATCATGCTGCGTTGCTGTTCAGCTTGCAGGAATGCATAACGGCTCATTCCTTCGCGGCGTCCTTCACTCAGCATCTGTGCCAAAATGGACGATACAAAAGTAGGCATATGCTTTGCTTCAGAGACGCGTTTTGCATTGGATCGCCCTACCAGCCTCGAAATTTCTGTCGATGAAAACTCTTCCCGCAAGCTGCATCGGATCACATGAGGCAGCACGGCTGACCAACGTATGAATTGATTTCGCCATTCTCCATTGCGTGGTCCATAAGAGGAAGCGATGATCCCCAGGTTCCTCGACTGATTGACGATCCCACCCCACAATTTACGCGCTTCCCACCAGCGGTCGTAACCTGCATTTGTACGCAGAACAAGCAACAAACCCAGCACCGCACCAGCCGCTGAAAGAACACTGGGAGGGATCGCTAGCACCACATCAAATTTATTCTCCGCGAAGGTTGCTATCAGGACGATAAGAAAGGCAAGCAACCCGAACTTCACGATGTCAATCAGGACACGTGGCAGCGCCGAACCCCGGACGGTCAACGCGCCAACCCAGAATGAATAGTTCAACGGCCGTGGTTCTTCGAGCGATTCAGTTTCGTTAATTTCGTCAACAGATTGAGATGCATCCACGCTTGTTGGCTCTCGAATTTTGGACCAGCGATCGATTAAAACAGAACACCACTCGCATGGTGACTACAGACTTCGACTAACCAGAAGTTCATGATCCGACGGAATTCCAACGTCAGCTACCGCAACAGCCTGACTCCTGAGCATCGAGTCTCAGCTGTAATTGTAAAACACATGTTCCTTTGGTCAACGCGAGTTCCCAACACGCTCAGGTCAAACATGCATGTTCAGGTGAGATGACTTCCAGCTTTCGTGGCCTCGCCAAGATCTGCCAGGCCGCGTCATCTACAAATACGTGTGTCATTCCAGTTGATTCTCCCAGTCAACTTGCGGGATGCAAACTCCACCACAGCGAACCGTGACAACCTGAAGTGATTTCGCGATGGGTCCAAGTATCACCACTGGATCACCATTCCACCGCAGTTCCGCCAACAGGGGTACGCGGGCATGACACGGAGG
>PKCN01000421.1 GCA_002862205.1 Planctomycetaceae bacterium
TTGGGTCGGCTGGCGAAGTTTCTGACCGTACAAAACCTTTCATTCTGAGCGCGGTCAATGGACAGGATTCTGCCTCAGTGTTTCAGAATGGTCAGTTGCTCAAATCAGCAAATCAGCTCTCCAAACGCCGACTCGATACGCCGTGGGTCATCGGGCAGCAGGGCAATATTAATGGTGAATTCTGGAAAGGGAGTGTTGCCGAAATCCGAGTCTATGAGCGTGCTCTGACAGACCGTGAACGACGATCGGTGGAAACGCAACTGGCAGAGTACTATGGTATTTTGATGTGCTCGGAGAAACCCGTGCCGCAGAGGGATAGGCAGACCCTGGCGCTTGCTTCGCTGTGTCACGTGTTGATGAACTCGAACGAGTTTTTATTCATCGATTGAGGCAAACATGAATCAAAGAAAACGTTACCCCTGTGGTCAGACTCGTCGCGAAGCTGTCTGGAAAATGGGCTGTGGGTTCACCGGGCTTGCGCTCACGGAACTGCTTGCCAAGGAGTCGTTTTTTGGCTCAGATGCAAACGCCGAGAATGCTCAACCATTCAATCCAATCGCTGCCAGAAAAGGTCATCACAAGCCGCGAGCCAAATCATGTATCTTTCTGACAATGAACGGTGCGCCCTCTCAGGTAGATACGTTCGACTACAAGCCAGAGCTCGAAAAGTATGCGGGTAAACAACTGCCTGCTGACAAAACCTATATCAACTCAGGTGGCCGCAAGGTGGGGTTTCTTACTCCCGCTTGGCGTCCCTTTCGCCCAGGAGGAGAGAGTGGGTTGCTGGTTTCGGACTACTTTCCAGAAGTTCGCAAGCATGCCGACAAATTGTGTGTGTTGAATTCCTGTCACACGGATAGCCACGCGCATGGTTCGGCTCTTGTCGCCATGAACACGGGTAAGACCCAGATCGGTCGTCCATCCTTGGGGAGTTGGTCGGTTTATGGATTAGGAACCGAGAATGAGAATTTGCCTGGTTACGTGGTCATGCTCGACAAGCGTGGTGGGCCAATCAGTGGGCAACCCAACTGGGCGAGTGGTTTCATGCCGGCGACCTACTCTGGAACCCTGTTTCGTCCTTCGGGTGATCCCATTCTGGATTTGAGTGGCCCCAGTCATATCTCGCGCAAGGCACAGAGAGAGCAACTTGATCTGCTAGCCGAAATCAATCAACAGCATCTCGATCAAAGCGGCGGTGGAAGAGAGCTGGCAGCCCGGATCAATAGCTACGAGCTTGCTTACCGCATGCAGTCGGCGACTCCCGAGGCAGTTGACCTGTCTGGGGAAACAAGCGAGACACTGGATATGTATGGCGTTGGAAAACAGCCGACCGATGAGTACGGTCGCAATTGTTTAATCGCTCGTCGTCTTGTCGAACGTGGCGTTCGATTCATACAGCTCTATTCTGGTGGAGGACATCTGGAGGAAACCTGGGATGCTCATGCCGGTATCGAATCGAACCACGGGCAGCACGCGCCCGAGGTGGATCAGCCCATTGCTGCGTTGCTGGAAGATCTCGAGCGTCGCTCACTCTTGGATGAAACACTTGTCATCTGGGGTGGCGAGTTTGGGCGGATGCCGTTTAGCGAAGGGCAGAATGCACCCGGTCGGAATCACAATCCCTACGGGTTTTCAATGTGGATGGCAGGCGGCGGTGTCAAAGGCGGTATCAACTACGGGAAAACCGATGAACTCGGTTTCGAAGCTGTGGAGAACAGAGTTCATTTGCACGATCTGCACGCCACGATCCTGCACATCATGGGCCTGAATCACGAATTGCTTACCTACTTCCATCAGGGACGCGATGAAAGTCTGACTGATGTGCACGGTCGCGTGATTGGCGATATTCTGGCTTGAAGTGGCCAGAGCAGCGGTATTGAAGAGGTTAGCTAACAGATTGAGCAAGAGAGCGCAGGTGGGGAATCAGAGGTGGGCCGCCTTTCTCCGGTTCCGATAACTTGGCTCGGTGAACCGTTCTGAGAGAACAAGGCTTCCACATCCTCAGAAAAATACTCAGGACATGTGATCTGCGAGCCCAGAACGTGCTACTCGATCTGGCGGTTGCAGTAGGCGAATACGCCCCCTGGGCATGTAATGACTCACGCCTTGATGAACCAGAAATAGTGTTTTCGGGTAGTGGCTAAGCGGCTGTCGCCGGAATGATTCCGATGATGCTGCCGTTCTTGTCGCACAGGAAAAGAAACTTGCTGTTCGCGACTGCTGGTTTGACTGTGTGCATGACTGTTCCACCGCTTCTGAGGGAAGTGTTGTCGTCATCCATGACAGTGACCTGAACGAATCCTAGCAATTCAAGGCTCGTGGGGAAGGGCCGCCAGTCCAGACTGCGGTGACTTCATGAAACCTTCGCATGGGCTTGGCTGTTGCTTCTCAGTAATCGTCATGAACGGTCATGATTCAGCAATCACGCAAGAATGTGAAATGAGATCCTATGGCACCAGGACACATGGTCATACTTTCGTGAATGGGGACTCGGGCGAGTTGGAAACACGTCTTGATTTGTCCCGATTCGATTTATGAGCTCAACAGCAGTTGCGGTTTTTTCTTGTCTCGTAACGGGATGCCTAGTTCGTCTCGTAGGCAGTTACCGCGCAGCCGAGGATGCCACCGTCAACGTACGCAGGATGTGGACCTAACTTCTGACTCTCTTCTGCACAGCACCAAACTGCACAGCACCAACCTGCACAGCACCAACCTGCACAGCACCAACCTGCACAGCACTAAACTGGGGGGGACAGGTGCCTGTCGATGCTTAGTAATTAGATTTAGTCGATTGGCGTTTAGCGTGGCTTTTTGTGGTTAGCGTCGGTGTGACCTGAGGAAATATAATTTTTCACTGGGTGTGTCTGGCACATTGAACGCACTGGTCCGTGGTGGTCGTCGCCTCGTTGCCATCACCTCTATGGTGGTGTCAGCGCTGCGAGAAGAGATCTTGCATTGTGCTGCGACGTGGCGTCAGGATGGATTGGGCTTACCTGCTTTGGGGTAGCTTGGGCTAGCTGTGAAAGTGTGTGTACTACTGCAAGTTGCGATTGCGGTGCCTTGGGCCTTGTGGGGCATTACTTTACTGCGGATCCTAGTTTCTTCCCTTCTTCAGCTTGCATCCAGCGAATGTCAGTGAGGCACTTTGTTAGAAAGCCGAGTGTGGCAAGAAAGAGTGCAGAAGTGATTGCTCGCATGGTTACGGATATTGCAAACTGCTCCACACCTTGATCGTATTTGTTTCCAAAAGATTCAGCCCAACACAATCAGATGCAGCGATCTGATCAGAAGTGACTGCAGATGAGCTCCGTAGTAACAGGGCTCCGTAGTAACAGGGCTCCGTAGTAACAGGGCTCCGTAGTAACAGGGCTCCGTAGTAACAGAGTTCCGTAAGACATTGCGGAGCGATTGCACACGCGGTGGTGTGGGGTAGCATCGCATTCTTGGTCAGAGTCACTTGCTGGGGGGCGTTTGTGTTTGAGGTGAATTCCATCCAGCCGTGAGTTGTTTTGCGAGGCTTTGAATCAACTCGCGATGCTTCGCGTCTTCAGCAATGTTGTTGTTTTCCTGCGGATCGGAATCGAGGTCGTAAAGTTCGCGAGCAACGACATCACTTCCGTCTTTGGGTTTCCACTCGACGTATCGATGTTGGTGGGTCCGAATGCAACGCCCCATGTAGGCCACACCATCGGGGGCTATCCAGATTCCATCGCGCAGGAATTGGCTGAATACGGCTTTCTTCCAAGGTAGGTTTCGGTTGTCAAGCAGTGGAGCAAAACTGACACCCTCCAATTCTTTTCGCAAAGGGAGATTGGCGAGTTCGCACAAGGAGGGATAGACGTCGACGAACTCCACCAGCCGATCACACTTCTTGCCATTCTCACTCGCGTTGGGTGTGCGGACTATCAACGGAACTCGTGTGTCGATTTCATAGTTGGTCATTTTGCACCAGCTATTGTGTTCGCCTAATTTCCAACCATGGTCGCCCCACAGGACTACGATGGTATTGCGGTCAAGGTTTTGTTTCGTGAGTGCATCGAGTAAGCGACCCACCTGCGCATCAATGTAGCTGACGGAGGCCAGATACCCATGCTTCAGTAAACTCGCCTGCTCATCGGTGAACGATCCTTCGTGCGGACGGGGGTTGTCTTTGAAGTCCGTGTAGCCACGAATTTCTCGGGCCGTATTGACTGACATGATGGGTGCGTTTTTTGGCCGGAAGGGATTTTCAGCCAGCGGAATCGACTGACGGTCATACATGTCCCAGTAACGTTTCGGGACATTGAAGGGTAAGTGTGGGCGGTAATATCCGACCGCCATGAAAAAGGGCTTTTCATCAGTCGCGAGTTTCTTGATTTTTTCAATTGCGATCGTGGTCTGGGCGCCATCAAAATAGGCGTCGTCGGGGAGGTCAACGTTTTCTGTGGCAACATGTTTCAGATACCACTTGCCGAATTGATCAATGCGCCGCAAATCGTTCTTGGCGATCAATTCAGCCTTGCGATTCTCAAGCCATGCTACGTTCTCCTTGGATCGATATACCGCATCCGGATCGAATGGATAGTTGGCAACATTCAGTTTTGGTTCACTCCACGAAAGTGGATCCTGAATGTTGTTGTGGAAAATCTTGCCGATGCCCACAGCATGGTAGCCATGCTTCATGAATTGCTGGGGCAAGGTGACCGCGTTGGGAGTGGTCTTGCGAAAGTCGGTTTGCAAGTCCCAAACCTTGATCGTGTCCGGACGCAAGCCAGTCATCAAGCTCGCACGTGAGGGATTGCAGACTGCCTGTTGGCAGTAGGCGCGTGTGAAGGTTACGGCTGTCTCTGCGAAACGGTCAATGTTCGGGCTTTTCGCAACATTTGATCCGTAACAACCAAGTTCAGGACGCAGGTCGTCCACGGCGATGAACAATACATTAGGGGGCTCTGTTTGATCCGTTTCTGCAGCACTCAGGATTGCCTGAGAACCTGCGCTGCCGCATAGGCACAGAAGAAGCAGACGCAGACTTGGCAGGGCAAGGGCAACGGTGCTGGTAAGGAACTTGTTCATTCGATTTTGCAACAGGTGTTGGAACGGTCAGAAACACACAGCATTTGAACACTATACCATGCCTGCGCAGAGTCACACCGATAGGTAAATCCTGTGGATGGCTGTCAGATTTTTCAGTGGCGTGTGGCGGTTTGCGAATGAAAAAATATGGCAAGGCACTAAAGCAGATGCAGTGAGTTTTGATTCGTCTGGATCCGCCGCAGTCAGGTAATCATTTTCGATCAAACGCGTCATGAAAGCCTCGATGGCATCCTTGGTAGTTGCTTCATCTCTGACATGAAAGTGAACATGTTGATGCAAAGGTTGCCAATGTTTTCGTGCAACTCAACCTGAGTATCGCGTTGGGCAGCACGCCTCTCGTCGGTGGACGAGCAGTGCAAAGTCCACTGGGCGATTTCAAAATCGCCCATGGTTTCAAGTCGGTGGATGAATCACGTGGTAAGGCAACAGCTTTGAGTGAAAATGCCCATTGCTGAAAGCAATATGGGTGAGATTGCAGAAGCAATGATGAGGCTCCCGTGCATCGATGACGAAGCGAGGTTTGTCGAAGTGCTATGTGTACAGGCATGGATCGAATACCTTTTGAACGATTTTCCTGTGGCATCTTTTCCTGGCAAGTCCGTCTCACGAAGGTGCTGCGGAGATACCAGAGCTGTTGGGTTGCCTGCATGGGAAGGAAGCCCAAATGTTGTCATGCGAAAGTAGGACATGCTGCGCGTTGGCTGATTTAGGTTCAATTAAACAGGTGATGCCCGTTCAGCAGTGGCTCTCCGGGAAAAACGCGGATGCTCTGTCCGCTATCTGTGGTTTTGTGTCGATGGGGCTGCCGGTGCGATCTCTGAATCTGTGTATGATACAGTTCTGACAGGATGAAAATCGGACAGCATTTTGCATGTGCCGAATGTCAATGGCTGGTTGATCCGTGTTTTCTCAACTCAAAGGACTGATGTCCGCCAAAGACCATCGAATGAGCGACCAAGAGACAGAGCATGAAATGGTCAAGTGTCCTGAATGTGGGGCTCTGCTGCGGGGGTCAGATTCCAGTGTTGGGTGTCCGGTATGTTTGTCGGGAATCCGTCTGCGGGAAAATCGTGAGAACGGTCACGGTGAACAACCATTTGCTGAACGCTATCGCATTGATTCGTTCATGGGCCGAGGCGGAATGGGGCAGGTATTCAAGGCGGTTGATTCCCAGCTTGGTCGGGAAGTCGCAATCAAGTTGTTGGTTGGCAACCGGTATCAGGACCACGAAAAAGTCAAGCGATTCCGTCAGGAAGCACTGTCTCTGTCAAAAGTCAATCATCCCAATGTTTGCACAATTCACGATGTGGGGGTGTCAGCTGAAGGTCCATATATCGTGATGGAACTGGTCCATGGGCAGACAATTGGCGAGCTTGTAAAAGGGGCAGCGATGCCGGTGAATCAGACACTGGATCTCATGCTTCAAGCTTGCAGGGGGATACATGCAATCCATGCCAAAGGAATTGTGCATCGCGACATCAAGCCATCCAACGTCATGGTTGCTACAGGTAATCTCGTGAAGATTGTGGACTTTGGACTGGCAACACGTGCCAGCAGGAGGTGTGCCGAGGGGACGGCGTTTGAGGTGCCGGAGAATACGCTCACGGACGAAGTGCAAACCATAGCGGGGCACATTGTAGGAACGCCAAACTACATGTCACCTGAGCAGGCTTCAGGACGGTTAGTCGATGCCCGTACAGATGTGTTTTCATTGGGCGCAGTGTTTTATGTCATGTTGACAGGTACGCCGCCGTTTCAGGCAGAAACTCCGATGCTGACAATGCATGCGATCATCAGTCGTGAATACAGGCCGATCCGCGATCGAAATCCTGAGGTGCCTGAAGCAATGGCGGGTCTGGTTGACAAAATGCTCGCCGACATCGAAGAGCGGTTTGTAGATTTTGCCGAGGTCATGGAAGCACTCGAAATACAGATGGCAGATTCTGCACTTGAGAACACGCCCGCCATGGCGAGTGACGCCAGCAGGGTGGATGTCAATGGCACACACAGTCCACGCGTGCAATCCAAGGTTGTCCCGATTCGAGCGGTTCTTGTTGCCGTGATCCTGTTTTGCATGCTCTTTCTGGGAGTCTGGCTCCGGACCGGAAGGCGTGAACCGGTAGTCCCCGTGAATCCTGTCTGGCGGTTCAAGGCAGATCACGCGATGGATTCCTATCCGGTGGAGGCAGTTGTGATTGAACCTGCTGCGAATAACAATCAAAAGTCAGGTGCTAGAGACACTTCCGGCATCGAGCATGAATTCGTCGAATGGCTGAAAACAAGCATCACCGCAGTGCTCGTGGAAAACGCGGTCCCGCTTCGAGCATTTGACGGTGAGAACTGGTCAAACATTACGAGCGTTAGTCGGGCCGAGAATGGTTCGCTCGACTTCCAAAACGCTGTCAGCAGTCTGCTGCGTGAAAACGACGCCAACCTGTTCATTACGATTAGTGGCTACTTTGAACCCATGGGCAATACCCATCAATTTGATGTTTCTTTTTTGAATGCCCAGGGAGACAGGGTCCAGTCAAGTCATCTGGTATTTGAAGATCAAGCGATAAAAGGCAGAGATGATGTGGTCCTGCGAGAGACGCTTGCGAAATGGTTTGGTGAAAACTTTGTGCGCGATTCAGCGGGCAAATGATGTCTGTGGCGAGGGGAACCCAAGGTGCGGGCAACTGCACGGACAGTGGTTGAAACGATGCTTGTTCAGAATCGCATTTGAACAGGAGTTTCACTTCTTTTTCGTGTTTCTGTTTTTCGGCTGTTTTCGATCTTCTGCCTGAGACCACATGCTCTTGTCCACACTTGTAAGTCTGGTTTTGGCGAGCTTCGATAAGGTGGATGCGAACTGATCTTTGATCATGCGTTCCCGTTTTGTCAGCTCAGAATCAGCAAGTTGCTTGCCGTCGAATGGGCCTTGGTATCGTGTCAGCCTGGCATCGGTTCCATCGGTTTTTGCGACGAGTGAATATCGCTTGTCTCGAACCATCACCTTGCCACGGTACCAGATATAGATCCAGTTCTTGATACGCGTGTTGGTTTCATTTTCAAGGATTGAAGCGATGCTTGTTCCATCGCTGGGGTAGTCTTCGGGCAGTTCTGCGCCGGTAACTTCGCACAGGGTGGGCATGACATCAACAAACTCGATCAGGTTGTCAGCGACACGGCCGGGTTTGCTGATTCCATCGGGCCAACTTGCAATCATGGGAACGCGAGTTCCCATGTCGGTCATCGTGCCTTTGCCACCCACCACCTTGGTGCCATTCCACGGTGTAACGATCGGTTTGTCAGTGCCATTGTCCCCCGTGAAAATGAGTAGCGTGTTATCGCGTACACCGGATGCTTCGAGTTGCTTGACAATTTGTCCGACCATTTTGTCAGCGTAAGCGGCCATATCACGAAAGTGTCGTTGCGGATCGTTAAGGTCACCTTTGTAGGTTGTTGAGCCTAGCCGCTCGGGATCCCAGTCGCTGGAATCAGGAGTCGGGTCGAATGGGCAGTGGGTCAAAATCATGGGGTAGTAGACCAGGAACGGTTTTGTCTTGTTCCGGTCGATGAAATTGCAGACGAAATCAGTGCACAGTTTTGGTGCATACTCACCGCTCAGGTATTCCTTCTCTTCACCATTGATTTCCAGCATCGGATTTACGAATCGTCGGTCATGGGTTTTTCCATCCTGCTTGGATCGGCCACTGCGTGTATGTTGCCATAGGCACGACCGTTCAAATCCAAAATGCTGGGGAGCGTCCTTCTTTTTTCCCAATTGCCATTTGCCAGCGATACAGGTTTTGTAGCCGGCTGCTTGGAGTTGGTGGGCAAACGTCGTTTGTCCACGATCCAGTAGTCCGAATTTCACATAGTTCCGAACGTTGTATTGGCCCGTCATGATCTTGGCTCGCGATGGCGTGCAAAGTGGGTTGGCAAAGCAGTTGGTGAATCGGATTCCGCCCGCAGCCAACCTGTCCAGATTGGGTGTTTTGCAAGATTCACTACCGTTCGCCGACAACGCCTCATAACCCATGTCATCCGCCATGATCAGCACAACATTGGGTTGCCGCGCATCAGCACTGGGTTGCTGCGCATCAGCATTGGGTTGCCGTGCATCAGCCGTTGCAACAGTAGTCAGCAATAAAAGGGCGAGGATTCTGAACATGATGGTTCTCAGGTGGATTTCTCGTTGAAGTCTCGGTTGGAGTTTCTGTACAGCACAGATGTTCCAGCGGTCAGACTCGCAGAAATTGGTTTTGTGTCCGCGTTCGAGTTTCGTTTGAAGGCTATTGACTGACTTCAACGCGGGTGTAAGGCGACGACAGGTAGGTGGCGTAGTGGCGATCATTGTGTTGGAGCGTTTTACGATGATTGCTGAAAAAGTCGACTCGCGAGATGCCCGGTTTCAGTTTGATGTCAGCTGTCCATCCGTCAAGTGTCGGATCGTATTGCATTTCTGAAACATTCTCGTTTGGGATCAGTTCACTCAGGTAATTGGGGCTGCCGTCAGGAGCGCGGTCAACGAGCCACCAGATGCGACCGCTTTCCGCTGCCGATTTCCCGGGGAACTTGACCATGACCTTGAGGAACCCATCTTCAATACGGTGTGTGACCTCAGGAGGAGCCAACAAAGTGCCTTGGACCTGCCCGGGGAAAAAATGCTTCAACAGAAACGCAGTCTTGTTCTGTTGATCTTGCTCGCGCTGGGGGTGACCCCGTTTTCCGTGCCCCGTGTTGGCTCCCAGGTAAACAGGGATGTCCGGGTGATGAGCTCCACCCCAGGCAAGGTCATAGGCCACGCTGTCATGGGTTCCCGGATGGAACAGCATATCGACGTTCCGCTGACGCAATTGATCCAGATTGCGTGAAATGAATACGTCATCAGCAATGTCTGCTGTGAATTTTTTCAGGTCGGGCCATGTGTGCCCAGCAGCCAGAGCGGCCCGATTGAACGCGGGCCCGAAATTGCCTCCGGAAAAGATGCCACGTCGGCCCGGTTGCGATTCAAGCTCATCCCATGCCTGACGATCGCAGAGCCTCAGTGGTGAGTCCCAGATTGGTGATACGGTTGCGTGAACGGCGGTCATGCGATGGTCATGCAGAATCGCCATCGATGGTGAAGCGCCGTTCTTGGATGAACCAGTCACAGCGACTTTGCCTCTTTCAAAATGACCAGTCTCAGCGTAGGCAGTGGTAATTGCCCGCATCAACGTTGCCGGCCATGCCCAATACTGAATCTTGTAGTGGGGATTGAGTGTTTCTGCAAAACGCCGGCTGGCCGCTGCTGCCATTGCACGCTGGCCATAGGTGCCTGGTTCCTGGACGACAGTAAATACAAGACCCACACCGGATTTGAGCAACTCGCGTTCCACTTGATTTGGTTTGGTGTCCATTCGTAACCGCGAAGGAGTGCTTCCACCGGTCAGATGAAAGCCGGCAGCTTTCTGGTTCTCAGGCACAACCATGCGAACCGGCACGCGGTACTCCTGACCCTCCCACAGGTCACCCACATTGATGCTCACGAGTTTCTGGCGAGTGGGAATCGATCCGCTGACGGCGTGCCAATCCTGCAACACTTCGATTTGTAGCGTGTTGGCATCCTGAATGGCAGTCATGTCGAATACTGGATCTGATGCAGAGGCACAGTGGCCTCCCAGCACGATTGAAATGCAGATGCAGAAAATGTTCAATTTCATCCAACGCGATCCTGTTGCAGGTTCCGGGCAGTGCATTGAATTTGATTTCGGTATCGAATTCAAGCATGGTGAGTGGGGCATTGTTTCGAGCCACCAGTTTACATCAACCACAGCATTCAGGGCGATGTGCCAGCTTTCAGGGAAGCTGGAGGCAGGGAAGCCCTTTCCAGACCTACACAGTTGCATCAACTGGGGTCGGGATACGCAGGGGTTGGCATTGCCAGTATGTCAGGCTTCGCCATAGCCATTCAAAAGGTCCGAAACGAAAGTAACGTAACCAGAGGCATGAGAAAACAAGTTGCAGCAGCGAAACTGCCAGCACTGTGATGATCTGTTCTACTCGTGAAAAATTGCCAAACTGTCCCAGCCCATGACCATAAAAAAGCGAAGTGCAAAGCAATGTTTGGAGCAGGTAGTTTGAAAGTGCCATTTGTCCGACACGAGCAAGCGGCCATGCCATTTTTGCGAGGTTTGGTGATTTGAAAATCAGCATCATGGCACCTGCGTATCCAAGACTGATCAACGGGCTTGCCCAGTAATTGAATTGATCGCCAATAAAAAACGAATAGCTCATGTTCCATTCGTTGGCAAAGTTCTGGTGGATTCCATGCATCGTCACAGGGATTCCGATGCAAGCCGCAATTACCAACAAAAACAAGTAAATTGGATTTGAACGCACACCGGTCAGGATCCCCTGCTTGTACAACGCCATCCCAATCAACATCAAACCCGAGCATCGCCACGCCAGTGTGAATAGGAATACGAACGTCTCAAGAAAGAATGCCTGGGTTGATCGCAGTGGCAGTTGCTGAAGCCACGGGCCCAATTGGATTGCCACCTCCTTGTTGATTTCAGTTGCCCCCGGTTGCCAGGTTTCCTGCTGCATCTGAAGGACATCTTCGGGTGGCCAGAGTGGAATTGACCATCCGGTAAAAACCGACAAGCCAGAGGCTACGCTGAAGCAAAGCAGGCCTGTGATCCACAAGACACGTGGAGAAAAATTGCGAAAATAAAAGACAGCCATGCCGCACAGGGCATAAGACACCAGAATGTCTCCCTGCCACAGTAGATGTGCATGCAGTAATCCAAACACCAGCAACCAGCCCATCCTGCGAAAATGAAAACCGGTGACAGGCAACCCCCTGGCCGTTCGCCTGTCTGACATCAGTACGATCCCAGCGCCAAACAACATTGAGAAAATGGACATGAATTTCATGTCCGCAAAAAGGTGGCTCAGGTACCAAACCCAATAGTTGGCATTTTTGAGGTCACCAAAGGCGGTTGGATTGAGATAGGCACTGCTGACCATCGAGAACGATTGAATGTTCATGATCAGAATGCCCAAGGTTGCGACACCACGCAATGCGTCCAGAGCGACGAGACGTTCAGATTTTGTCGTGGGGGTGACAGTCGGCATTTTGGTTGCTTTGCCTGCTGTCGGGGCGTTTGGCAGATTTTCTGCTGATTGAAGTTGTTCGGCCATCATGGTTGTTGTGGTTGCGCGAATGGCTCTTGCAAACCAAATTGTGGTGTGGTGCAGGAGGTCGCTTTTTATTCCGCTAACGTTTGTTGGGTTTGGTTTGGCCCGTATCCAATGTCTTGTGGTGGTTGGGATGGATCAAGGGGTAACACGCTTCCTGAGTCGTCCGTGAGATTGGCCCCTACGCTGTAAACCAGCCATCCTCGGCCCGTGTTTCTGGCAATCATGTCCCCGTTGGTGTAAGGATCTGTTCTGGTGGTTGCCGGCAAAGATTCAATCTGCAAATCTGACTGGTGTTGAACGGCTAACAGAATTCGCAATGCTCGCAGTCTGGCGGTTGCGTCATCTTTTCTATCCAGTATTCCCGTCACGTTAGGAATGATAAGTTTGCTGATGAACTTTCGGAACCCAGATGCCATCAATTTTTCGGTCATTGATTCTATAGCAATATCACGGATGTTTTTCGGCTGATCGATCAACGAGATGCATTCGTTCATGTACTCAATGTAAGTTATCTCGTCATCACTGAAATAGGCTTGGCTGAGGCTGGTGCCAACGAGAAAGGTCGGGATTGGAATCGGATTTTCTGCTGATTCTTTTGACGCTTCATGAAACTCTTTGAACGTCTGTATTCCGATGGCACGTTCTGATTTCAATGCCTGAACCAAGGCGGTGTCCAATTCAAACTGTTCAAGTTGAGTTTCAAGAGACTCGCGAAGCGGATTGGAAACCTCACTGTTTGAGAGTGTCTGGTGCACTACCTCGCCCAAATGATACAGGCCGTGGCATTCCGAAGAAAATCCGAACATGGATGGCTCCTGTTCGGTAAGTTTCAGGATCCGATAGCCAGTCAGGCAATCTTCGATTGCCGCGTCTCCATTTCCTCTGGAAGCAAGCAGATTTGCTCTGGTTGCGAGCATCAGGATCGCTTCTCTTGATGCTCGCAGGTAATCATTGCTATTGTCGAATCCCTTCTTGCGATCAATCTCAGCACGGTAGTTTTTGCACTGAGATGCCTGTGCCAGAAGTTCGAATAAACTTTGGTTCTCAGCGAAGTAGGTTTCCTGTGCTTTCAGAATGAGTGGTGATACGTTTCGTGGATCCGATATGGACTTGGAACCAGTCGAAGGATTGTCTTCTTTCAATTTTTGGACCAGTTCCGAATAGGCAATCACTCCAGATTCTGCTTTGCAAATCAGTGCATAGGCATTGTCCTGTTCAGGAATCGGGTCAGTCGCAGAATCGGTGTAGTAGACCGGGTCTCCCGCAGCAGAAATTTCGGTTCGTAGTTCCTGCAAGGTTGCGCGTGATGCTTGCGCAATCCAAGATGATCCCACAAGTACACAGGCGATTACCAATCCGAAAAGTGCCAAGCTTCCCCATAAAAACTTTTTCATATGATTACCTGATGTTGGTCGTTGGCTGTTTCTATTGCCTGCCTGTTGTAGCAAGCGGAACCCTGACATGCGGTTCATCCTTTGCCCATCGCAAGTTGCTGTTTCACCACAGATTGGATGAATGTCTGATGGCAAGGTGATGGAACTGCGATGAGCGGACAGGCGTGTTGGGCTAAAGACTGTTTGGAAGCGGGCGCGAGATCGTGGTTTTTTGGCCGTCTTTTCAATGCACGGTGGAATTGGGAAATGGAACGGAACTGAACATCCATCGTCATGGGGGGGGATTGGAATGCGAAAAGTAGCAAAAATACTGGTTTGCACGGAATGTTCGGAGTTGCATGGTGACGTCTGTCTCCACGCGAGAGCGTAACGTCTATCTCCCAAAAAGACTTTGAGGTCCCGTCATATCACTGGTTGTCCCATGGCTAAACCCATGAAGGAACCAGCCTGGTGCTAAAGGCCCGTTTCCAGGTGGATTATTCCTTCGAAGATCTTGGGCTTGGCATCTTGGGTGACTTGGCATCTTGGGTGACGATGATTGGCCGCAGGCGCCGGTTGTACAAAACGGCGGGTTCGCATTGCAGGGTGGTGAGTTTTCGATCCTCTGACTTGGTGAGACAAAGCACAATGGTATCTATCGGACGCCTTGCGAGACCAGTGTTCCTGCGGAATTGCAATTGTGCCTGCGGAATTGCAATGTTGTAACGTGATCTTCCCGTGTGTGATTCGGCAAGTCAGATTGCCGTGGCTTCCTTTGGAATGGAACTGGTGTGCATGAGTCTTGGGAATCTGCCGTGATTGCCGTCGCGGTTCCTGCCGATGCTGATGCTCCGGTACAGGAAGTGACGTCTGGAAAGTTACGAGCCAAGGTATTGAAACTGGTGCAACGATGGCCAAAATGGTGGTTGGCGCGAGCGGGGTAATTTCTTGGTTGGTATTGTAGTGGTGATTCTCTTGGGACTATCCAATTTTGTTTCTGTCACATGTCCAGTTGGCTTCCTGCCGCGAAGAATTTTAAATGTCTGTTGAGTACACGAAGAATCTTGTCGGCAAACCCATTGTCAAATTTGATTGCCCCAATTGCAAGTTGCGGTTGAGTTCGATGCTTGCAGAGGCAGGTACCCACGACAAGTGCCCGGAGTGCGGTCAAAGATTCAAGGTTCCCGGGCAGCAAAAACTGCAGCAGGCTGAAGAGAAACGCAGGTTGGCTAGGGAAATAAAAGCGGCAGCAAAAAAGAAGAAATCGGAAGAGGACAAGACTAAGAAGATCAAGGCATTAGGTGGCAGCCCAAGCCCCGCTCATGAGAGTAGTGGGATCGTGGTGGAAGAGAACTCCGAACAGCCCCCGGAAATAGACGAGCGTTGGCTTGTTGATCCGGAGGCAGACGATGACCTGCCCCCATCCCATGATTCGCGGTCAAGCGAATCGCAAACCCTTGAGGCGGCACGATCGGGCAACTCCGAGTCTGCTGTAGTGGCACAGTTACCTGAATCAGTTGTGACACAGCCCGTCGCAGGTGGAGCTGCGAAGCATCTGGAAAATTCGGGCCCCAGTGGCCGACCCGTTCGTGTTACTCACCGCTTGTCCAAAGCGTGGTGGAAAGACTCCGTGCGGTTTGAAAGTGTTTCCTCATCGCGTTATCCAGCCTTGATGGCATTTCGGAATCTGCTGGTGCTGCTCTGGTGGATCGCGATGCTCTGTTCTCTCGTTGGGTTGATCGGCTGTCCATTCGTATTGATGTATGGTGGTTACACCGATCACTCCACAGCCAGTCGTTCTTACGATCGGGAAGTTGAGAAGTACGATAATGCGACAATTGAAAATTTTTTGAACCAGACAAGTCAGGGGCTTTCTGCTGCCGATGCTTCTCGACTGAATCAAGAACTTGGGAAATTCCAGTATTCTGATTTTCCAATGCGAAATCGAATCAGAGCAAACAACTCCGCTTCGCCAGAGGACGTCGCGGGCGTGGCCAAGGCGTGGCAAGAGTGGACGGATGCAAAAAAGGAACAGATCAATCAACGGCGACCCTCTGTGATCATGGCATTCTTGATGGTCCTGTTCTTGATCCTGCTGTACTGGGTCGCTCAGATTGTCACCATCATTGTTTACTCGATTTTAATCCTGGTGCCTCCCGAATGCATCAAACTGGCGATCGATATCGAACAGGGAGTACGGGGCGGCAAGACGCCTTCTTCGAATTGAGAGTTCTGCCTGTGGTGTTGGGGACCTTGATCGGAACGTAACACCTCATTGCAATGAGGATGTGTCAAACAGGTATCAAATGAAGAGCGGGTGCAGTTTGTAAAATTCTGCCCATTGCAAAAGCAGAGATTTCTGAGGGACAGAGTAACCCGACCAGGCGGGGCCATCTTCTGTGGCTGACCAGTAAATTCCCTTTGCGAAAAAGCCGGTTCGGATTTCGATCCTGCCTTGTTCTCGAAGTTCGATTGCAAGTGCTCCAGGTGTCGAATCAGCCCAGGCAACCAGAGTTGTTTCAAAATGAAACAGAGTGCTTTCCCGGATTTGGGCCAGTTTGTGGACCGCACCTTCGCACCATCGCCAAGTCGAACCGGTGGAATCGGTCTGTTGGATGCAAAAAGAGTCTTGTTCGCCGTCGCCTGATGTATCGATTGCGGGGAAAGCAAACAGGTAGTTTTCTGTTCCAACGAACTCTGTGGGCATTTGACTGCTCACGTAGGTAAACAAGCCACCCAATGGACAAAACGCGTAGTCTTTGAAAATCTTAATCGCCATACTGGCACCCGTGTATTGGAGGAAATACTGGAGCCTTCAAGAGTGATCTCTGCCTGTCAGAACGTCTCGCAAAGCCCGGATCATGACCAACAGCGTCACGAACGGTAGCCACACCAACAGTAGCGTCAGGCAGGGAGGATTCAGGCGCGCAGACCCATCGCGTCGGATCTTTTTGTCGGGCTGAGAGGAACCGCGAAGTCGATTCCGGGCTGGCATGTAAACGGGTAACCAGTGCTCGGGTAACCAGTGCTCGGGTAACCAGTGCTCTGTAAGGCGAGGGCCTGTTATCCGTTGGGCATGTTATCCGTTGGGCATGGCGATGCCCTTGTTGAAGTGGCCGTTCCGATTTCGAGACAGTCAGTTCGCTTCAAATTCGGGCATGATTTCAAGAATTCCCACACACGAGTCGGGTTTGGGGGTCATCAGGATACGAATGGCATCGCAGCGAACCGGTGCCGCTGGGTGCACGACGTTGTATTGATTCGCTCGTGTGTCGTAGCGGTCAGTGACATAAAGTTGAAATGGTTTCCACTCACCGTTCTGTTCCACTTCCAGCGACCATTCGGCAGGGAACTTCACACCGAATTGGTCCTGCATCCAATAGACACCCACGCTGCGCAGATTCTTCGTGCCATGGAATCGTGCCTCAATCCACTGCGATTTGTCTGTTTGTGGGCGACTCGTCCAGCGAGGAACTTTCTTTCCACTGGAGTATTTTGGTTCTTTGCGATCACCGATAGCAGTGATGGTGTCATCATCAGAGGTGTGTGATGCGACGACCTTTGAGAATGGGCTTTCCTTTGGCAATTCATGGGGGTCATACACAGCCATGCTTGGATCTTGAGGGAACCAGACCGTCATGGAACTGACTCCACGATTGTTCCATGCATAGTACGGGGTCAGTACCAGTGGCGATGTTTCGACAGAGTTGTTGGCTGTGACTGCTTTCGCGCTGGTTTGCACTTGCAGGAACGATCCCGATTCGATCTTGGCGGTGGAAACGGTTGCATCTTGAGTCGATGGTTTTTTGGAGAAAAAGAATCGTTGAGTTGCACCGTGGTTGTCGATGCCCTCCGCACACAACACGAATGGCCCACGGGTGAATGCGATTCGATTCTGGTTTGCCATTACCGAGGGGTGACATTCATTGACGCGGACTGGCATCGGAAGCGTCAGTTGGACCCGATCACCGCTGGACCATTTGCGATCAATTGCCACAAAGCCCTTTTTCTTTTCGATGGGTATCTCTTTTCCATTGATCCGCAAACTGACACCTTCAGGGCTGGGATCAGCATAGCGGTACAGTTCACCAGGTACGAATTGGTTGCCAGTCCACGTAGGAATTCGCAGCAGCAGGCGAAACTGTTTGTCGGTAGCTGGATTCACAGTCAGGCTGATCTCGCCATCATTGGGATAGGCCGTCTGTTGTTGGAGTCCCACAGTCACGCCATCAAGGGTGATTTCGGTTTGGCTTTCCGCATAAAAGGTGATGTAAACATCATCGTCATCGTGGGCGTAGGTCATGCCCGGGACCTGCGGCAGCAGGCGTGCCATGTTGGAGGGGCAGCAGGCGGTGCCGAACCATGGAGCACGACCTGCGGTTCCATGGTTGAACGGGTACTTGCCATCGGCTTCCAGCGGGTTGACGTAAAAGAAACGATTCCCTTCCAGATTGACTGCAGCAAGCACATTGTTCAGCAATGCAACCTCGGCCACATCCAGATACCGAGCATCTTTGTGCAACAGGAACATGCGGTAATTGAAAAGAACGTTGCCAACCGCGGCACACGTTTCATTGAAAGCATCAGCGTTGGGCAATTCATATTGTGGGCCGAAACCTTCGATCCCGTGCACTGCACCAAGTCCGCCAGTGATGTGCATGCGCGTGTTGGTGATGTTCCCCCAAATCCTGTCGAGAGCTTCACCATATCCGGAATCACCCGTGAGTGTGCCAACGTCAGCCATGGCTGAATACAGGTAGGTCGCACGGACAGCGTGACCCACTGCTTCCTGCTGCTGTTTCACGGGAGCATGTTGTTGCGCATAAGTAGGCGACATGACGCCTTCTCCATCTGGCACGTAGGTGACCCCACGTATCTCCAGGAATTTTCGAGCCATGTCCAGGTAGAGTTTCTTGCCGGTGACCCGGTGCATTTTGACCAGTGCCAGTTCCAGTTCCTGGTGCCCCGGAGCTTGCTGAACCGGCTTTCCACTATTGTATTTGGGGTCACCAGTGAAAAACACTTTGTTGATGTGTTGAGCACTCTTCTCGGCAACATCAAGCAGTTTGGTCTTGCCCGTCGCCCGGTAGTAGGCAATGGCTGCTTCGTAGAGATGACCGACGTTGTACAGTTCGTGACTATGGACAACGAAGGTATAGGGCGAGTCACCCATCATATTCTTCTCGGTACCAACACCTGTGGTGTGTGAAGGATAGAGATAGCCATTGCTGTCTTGAGCGCCACGAATGATTTCTGCCAGCTCATCAAGCTTGGACTCCAGTTCCGGGTCGCGTCGCAGTTGAAGCAGATAAGCTGCTCCTTCCATGACCTTGTAAAGGTCCGAGTCAATGAAACGATGAGCACGATGTCCTTCGACCTTTTCGCCTGCCAGAAAGTCCCGTGCAGCCTGTAAATGTTCAACTCCAGGTTGCGTCCGTTCAAATGCAAACGGTACCAGAGTCTGACGTTGCGTTTCCAAGCGAGGACGCCAGAAGTCACTCTTGATCTTAACTTCGTTAAACGGAACTGGACGAAGCGGGTAATCTGCAAGCGTGGTGCTGATGAAACACACTACTGCCAGAACTGGGACAAGTTGAATTGCGCGAGGCTGGAGCACTGCTGTTTTCCATGGTGAGAACAAGCGGGGGATCAAAAGTTTCTCCCTATAGTTTAGCAGCTGTGCCGAGTACTGCAGTTCGATGACGGCCTTTTGTGTTGCAGGAGAAACAAAACAACAGCACCAAACACAATGACGGGACAGCTGCAGATTCACTCGTCCCATCAGGTGGCCATGAATGCCAGCCGATGCTTTCACCCACTGTCAGCCTTTTCGTTGACTGCCTCTGTGATCGAGGACTGCCATGATCAGGTGAGGAAGATGTCTTTAGCTGATTTTGCGGGCGAAAGGCTTGTCCTGCTTTTTTTAAAAAGGCGGGACCTTTGCGTTGACTTCATGCGAATCGGCAGTTACTTTGCATTGTAAAGTGAGGCTCTTGGTGCCGCTTGGCAACATTTCTCAACGCGAAAATTCCAGTGGTTCTGTGGCATTGATGAAGATCGTAACCCTGATTGCTGTCCTGTTGATCACAGTCCTGGCTGTCTGCGTTAGGAGGTCAGAGCGGTTTTGTGCGTTGGAGTACGACCAGTTGCATCGCTTTGATGTGGGTAAGTACCAGATAACCATTCGAACTCGGTCACTCTCGATCAATTCGGGTGATAACGGTGCCGCTGAATTGGTGGTGGAATGTCCCAGTGGTCAAACGTTGCTGAAATCCAGTTTTGACACTGATTTGTATAGCGATATTCGGCCTGCTTACGTGTCATGGACAGACATTGATCAAGACTGCTGTCAGGATTTGGTGATCTGGAAACCAGGACTGTCCCACCAGGTTGAGGCCAATGAGTTTGTTTCAGGTATCGACGGGGAAGTTCATGGGATGGCTGTTCAATGCCAGCGACCGTTCCCTGATGGGTTTTACGTTTGGTGATGTTGTGGTTACTGAAAAAAATGCCAGTACGGATCGACATTTTGTTGCGGCGATTTGTGTTTGGATTAAAGCGTAGCGTTTCATTTTTTACAGACATAAGAAAAATAGGTTGCAGGGACATCCGGTGGAACTTCGCGAAGCACTTCAGCAGATTTCCGACATTCGTCAGCAGATGGCGCGAAGTGAAGTATTTCGCGGCTATCGGTCGTTGACGGTCGGTGCATCCGGCGTGTTGGGCTTACTGGCTGCTGCTGTTCAGACACGGTGGGTCGCGGATCCTGCAACTGACCTTGAGAGATACTTGGTGTTGTGGGTTGGTGTTGCTGCGTTGAGTGCAGTAATAGCAGGCGTAGAGTTGGCGATGCGGGCCTACAAGTCAGGTTCAGGGCTGGCGCGTGACATGACGCGATTGGCAGTGGAGCAGTTTCTGCCGTGTGTGGTGGTAGGGGCGTTACTTACGATCTGTATCTACCGTAGTGCTCCTGCCGTTGCGTGGATGCTACCGGGACTATGGTCTTTGGTGTTTGGGTTGGGTGTCTTTGCCTCTTCGCGATTGTTACCGCCGTTGGTCTCGTGGGTTGGCTTGTATTACGTCGTCTGTGGTTGTGTCTGTCTTTACTGGGGGCAAGGAAGAAACTTCCTTGCTCCGTGGGAGATGGCACTCTGTTTTGGTGGTGGTCAGTTGCTGTGTGCAGCGATCCTGTATTGGACTTTGGAGCGAAAACATGGCTCGTAAATCGAAATCGAAATCACAAACAAAAACTTCACAATCGGATTCCAAGGCGGATGCTGCGGGACGGTTTTCCTACCAGGGGTTGGATCGGGTGATGCACGAGAAGGCCCGCTTGGGGATTTTGGCATCGCTGGCCGCTCATGCCGATGGCCTACTCTTCAATGATCTCAAAGAGCTCTGCTCTTTGACGGATGGAAACTTGAGTCGCCATCTGGGTGTGCTTGCTGACGCTGATCTGCTCGAAACCTCCAAGGGTGGCAATGGCGGTCGCACTCAGACCATGTATCGCCTTACTGACCAGGGGCGAAGCCGTTTCACAGAGTACATCAGTGTTTTGGAACGTGTGGTTGCAGATGGACAACCAGGTGTCCGAAAGTCTGGGGCAAGCCGCCAGAATCTGTCGGGCGGTTGGTCCTCTGCTTGAATCGGGACATTGGAAACGCCGTCCGGATTTCCACCCTCGGAAGTTGTTGAACATGAACATGAGCATGGTGCGACATGCGTGTTCCTGAACCAATCCTTTTATGTTGTCGATTATCAGCGAGGACGAAGCCGTGAAAATCATACGAGCTGGCGAAATGGGAATGTGTTTCGGGGTACGCGATGCATTGCAAATCGTTAACGAAGTCGCGGATCCGACTGAGGTCACGATTCACGGGGAACTGGTTCATAATCCACGCGTTATCCACCAACTGCAGGTAGCCGGTTTTGTCCAGGCTTCAGAAACAAAACGTCAAAATGTAACCGGGACACCACGTGTTCTGATCACTGCGCATGGAGTAAGCGATAAGGAGCGAATGCGGTTGAATTCTCATGGCAAGGAGTTGATTGACACAACTTGCCCACTGGTGCGGAGAGCCCATGATGCAGCAATGAAATTGGCGGCGGAGGGACGCCACATTTTGCTGATCGGAAAGCCCGGGCACGTTGAGGTGCAGGGGATCGTTGAGGATCTGGAAAGCTATGACGTGGTGCCAAGTGTTGAGGCGGTAAAAAATTATTCCAGCAGTCAAATTGGAATTGTTTGTCAGACGACGATGCCTTCTTGTCTGCTTGACGAGATTCGAAAACAGATCGCGTTCCTGAATCGCGAGGCTGATATCAAATTCACTGACACCGTTTGTCACCCAACCAAGCGTCGCCAGGCAGCCATGCAGGATCTTGTGAAACGCGTGGATGCGGTTGTGGTGGTCGGCGGGCGAAATTCAAATAATACTCGCCGCTTGGCAGAATTATGCCGCCAGCATGATGTACCAGCGTTCCACGTAACCGCTGCGGAAGAAATTGAAAGCCAGTGGTTTGACGGTTTTGAGGTGATTGGACTTACCGCTGGAACCTCGACCTTGGACGCAACCATTGACGCTGTCCACGACCGGCTGGAGAGGTTCGCAGTGGAGAAGTCAGCGACAGGCGGTGTTCATGCATCCCTGCCCATCAGTGAGCAGTCTGTCCATGCTGCTTGCAGCGAAAACTGAGCCGATCATTGTTGCGTCTTTAGTCCGTGATCTTCATGATGTTGCTGATTCGGCAACCAACATTTGGATCTCGTTGACAGACTTCCTGGGGTTGCCTTTGAGTATCATGCCGGGACCCTTGAGGTAGACCTCACGTGTAGGCACTTCGATTGGGTATCCCTGCTGAGGGGCAAAATCTGTGATTTTGTTGTAGGTTGGACAAAATGGGTCATAGGGCCCTGTACGGATCAGCGAGATGAAGGTCGATTAGCGAGATGCAGGGCCCCTCGGCGAGTTCCCGCACTTCGATGTTGCCTGTGTTTTCGCCTTTTCGGATTGGCATGCAAACTTCGAAGTTTGCGTCATCTTCCTTGTACTCAGAGCCATGATGCAGCATGAACGCCTTGCCACAGATGTGCCGGGGTAGGGTTCGACGATTCGCATGACCTGCGATGATTGGCAGTGACACTATGGTTGGTTCACTGATGCGGGAGAGACTGGTGATTCATCGGGTTCAATGTGGGGCA
>PKCN01000163.1 GCA_002862205.1 Planctomycetaceae bacterium
GACAAGCCATTGGCTTCGGCAAACTGTTGCACGACAGGGCGTTGGGTCAGCCGTGGATTGATGTGGGGTCGGGCTTTCAGCAATGCCTGTTGCGCCTCCTGCATTGACATCTCACGGTGCTTCATCAGCCAGCACAAAGCAACAGTAGCGCTGCGGGCTCGGCCAGCTTTGCAATGAATGTAGACAGTGTGTTCGTCTGCTACATGCGTTTGGACAAAGTCGACCGCTTTCTCGATATCCGTCAGTTTGGGATGCGTGAAGTCGGTGGTTGGGATTCGCAGTTGTTCGATTTCATACTTTGAGTACTGATCGGTTGGCCCGGCATACTCTTCGCACGTGTTGACGACCGCTTTGACGCCCGCCTCATGCATCGCAGGCACGTCGCGCGCAAACGGATAGGCTCCGACAATCACATGTGGGTCGACACGATTCCACCATTGCCGGACGCCAAGGACACGGCCCAACAGGGCGTTCCACGCCAAGGTTGGGTAGAACACCAGTTGGGCGTAGAGTCGCCTGAGTATTGGGTTGCTCATCTTTGCTTCAGTTCGCCATTCAGGAGTTGGTCGGCAGCCAGTTCTGCTTCCTGCATGATTTTCGTCATTTGGACCGGGGTTCCGCCTTCCTTTTTACTTTTCTGAGCAGCTTGCATGAATGCATACAGTTCAATGGTCTCCTGAGCCGCAATCGGAGGCTTTGAGCTTCGAAAGAATTTGGCAATCTGAACCACCAGCGGACGGTAGCCACCGTAGGGTCCAATCTCGGTGATTCCTTTTTCACCGAAAGCAATTCCTCCGTACCCTTTTTTGCCAGCTCGAATGCCCCGAAACGTTCCGATACGACCATCGGACCAGGTGCCCACGGCAAGTTCGAAGTCTTCGGTTGAGGCATGCGAGACAGAGACGCATCCTGTTCCCATGCAGGTGTAAAGGCTTTCGACACCATGGATGCCATACCAGAACAGCTCCACATGCGTGGGTTCAACCGTGCAGGGACTGTAGGCAGAGCAGCCCAAAACTCGTCCAACCTTTCCCTGGCGGATTGCTTGTGCGCCCTCGCTGTATCGCAGTGAGGAACTTGAAAACATGGGAGCCTCGTAGTGTGCTGCGGCTCGATAGATTGCAACGACTTCTGCCAGATTCGAGCCTGTCGGTTTATCGATGAAAACGGGCTTTCCGGTACGAAATACCTGAAGTGCCTGTTTCAGGTGCAAGCGACCATCGTTTGTTTCCAGCAGCACACAGTCAACTTGCTTGAGCAACTGTTCGATGGTGTCAACGATTTCGACGCCCAGGGCTTTCATGTCTGCAGTGTATTTCGGAATTCGGCTGGCGCTGGATTCGATATCTGCACTACCAAACGGGTAGGCTGCAACCACATCAAATCCTGATAGGTCCGCGTCCTCAGGTCCCGCTTGTTGGAAAGCTTTTGTGAAAGCAATCACATGCGAGGTATCCAGTCCGATCACGCCCACGCGAAGCCGATCGACCTCGGGCTGATTGGGACCTGCCGCAATGCTCAAGGATGTGGGCAGAACAAGAAATCCAACGGCGTTGAGTAACAGAACCGAGACCCAATGGCGGAACAGAGGCAATGGTCCTGAGGAGGCAGTGTGAGTATTTTTTATGGACATGAACTGGCGGGCACGGGGTGAGGGGATTCGAGGAATTAAGGGATGTTTTTGTATCGCCGTTGGCATCCTGCGTAATGCCGCACGCAAACAATCCTGCTAAATCCTACTCGATTGGTTTGCCGGTGAGTTAACTTGGTGGAAATCGGCAACACAAATTCTAAGCGTGCTCGGTGGTTGGCAAGACGGGCCGCGATTCGAAAGCAAAACTGGCAGACGCATCGGTGAGAAAGCGGGGGACGTTTTGGCTAGTTAGATGTCCCAAATGCATCAAATCTGCCTCGTCGCTCGATCGAGTCGGCGACTTTGCCCATTTTGACGGATCTGGGGTTGATCTCCACCATCAACCTCGATGGGTTGATTGCGGGCTGAGGCATGGCGGTCACAGATCGCACGCAACCCCTTTTTGACGCGGACAATCCGATGGAGCAACCTTTGGCTCGTTCAGCCACCCAGGGGCGCAGTGGAATGGTAACAGGCCGTTACTTTGGGCGTGTTTCGTGGTCATGATTCTGCAATGAGGTCAGTACGGGGAATCTCGTATCCATTGGTAAAGAGGGATCCCCGCTGGGGTTTGCGAAACGCTAAACTGAGGAGACGAATCGCGACGCGGTTCGGGTCGATTTCCGTGCTGCGAAGCCTCGTTGTTGTCAGGATGAGAAAATTTGATGAGCAGGTTTTTCTTACTGTTTGGATTGCTCTGGGGTGGGTTTGTGGTGGTGCCAGCGGCAGCCTCAGATCTGGATGACGCGAAGTTGCTTTATCGGTCTGGGAAATATACGGAGGCCCAGGCGTTTGCCAAGGAACAGGTGGAGGCTGGTATCTGGAATGAACGCTGGCCTCGGCTTTTGATTGATTGCCAAATGGCGCTGGGCAAATACAGCGATGCGACCCGGACTTACGAAGATGCGATTCGGCGATACCCGACCAGTTTGACGCTTCGCATGCAGGGCTTGCAGGCTTATCGTGATGCGTCCAAGCCACAGCAAGCGGCCGATGCGCAAAATCAGATCATGCTGTTGTTGCAATCTTCGCCTTCAGGCTACGCCAGTCGGGATAACCTTGTAGCGGCCGGTCGCTTTTTTGCCATGCGTGGTGAAGATGCCAGGAAAATACTTGAGGCTTTTTACGATCGAGTGCGCGATGCCGATCCCGAACATCTTGAAGCGTACATTGCAACTGCGGAACTTGCCCTCGAGAAAGGCGACTACAAAGTCGCAGCTGAAACGCTGACCGCAGCGCAGCGGTTTGATGAAGTCGATCCAAGGATTCCCTACCTGTTGGCTCGAGCTTGGGAATCCAGTGATCCAGAAAAGGCAAATTCAGCTATCAATGCTGCGCTCAAGTTGAACCCAGGACATATTCCGAGTTTGATTTTTCAGGCTGACGCAGCGATTGATCGGGAGCTGTACCCCAAGGCGGAAGAAATTCTGTGGAGCATCCTTTCCATCAATGTGCATCAACAACAGGCGTGGGCGCTGATGGCAGTACTTGCACACCTGGAAGGGCATTTTGAGCAGGAGGCATTGTTGCGGGCCAGCGCTCTGAGTACGTGGGCGGAGAATCCGGAGGTCGACCACTTGATTGGCAAGAAACTGTCGCAGAAGTATCGCTTTGAGGAGGGGGCAGAGTATCAACGCAAGGCACTCGAAGTCGACCCAACTTGTGGACGGGCACGTTTCCAACTGGCGCAGGATTTACTTCGGCTGGGTAACGAGGATGTCGGCTGGGAGGTCGCCAGGCTTGCTGCGGAGCAGGACGAGTACAACGTGGTTGCCAGTAATCTGATGACACTGCGTGAACGCATCAAAGGTTTTAGTGTGCTTGAGGCAAACGGCATTCAGGTGCGAATGGATTCGATGGAAGCAGCCATTTATGGACCGGCTGTACTTGAGTTGCTCTCTGAAGCAAAGGAAACGCTTTGTGGGAAGTACGATGTGATGCCCAGCAAGCCGATTGTGGTCGAGATCTTTCCGGAACAGAAAGATTTTGCCATTCGCACATTCGGGTTGCCGGGGGGAGCTGGTTTTCTGGGGGTCTGTTTTGGACGGGTCATCACGGCCAACAGTCCAGCGTCGCAAGGTGAGCGTCCATCGAATTGGCAAAGTGTGCTTTGGCATGAGTTCTGCCATGTCGTGACGCTCGAAAAAACCAGGAATCGAATGCCACGCTGGTTGAGTGAAGGCATTTCGGTTTACGAGGAAAGGCAGCGAAACGGCGCATGGGGGGAATCAATGACCCCAATTTATCGGGAAATGTTGCTTGATGATGACCTCACGCCGGTGACGCAGTTGAGCAGTGCCTTCTTGAGCCCGCCGACGCCGATTCATCTGCAATTCGCGTACTATCAGTCGTCATTGGTGATTGAATTCCTGATTCAGAAGCATGGGTTGGCGGCGATCAAAGGAATTTTAAGTGACCTTGGTGATGGATTGATCATCAACGATGCGATGGCTCGTAATATCGGATCGCTGCAAAGGTTGGATTCGGAGTTTGCGGATTTTGCCCGCCAGCACGCCGCCGCTTTCGGACCCAAAGCTGACTGGTCGCGAGAAGGCGTGGCAGAACAACCGCGATTGAGCGATTGGGAGCTTTGGGTCAAGGAGCATCCCAATAGCTATTGGGGATTGCGAGCCACGGCAGAGGCGTATGTCGCGCAAGGGGAACTGGAAAAAGCCAAACTCGCGCTCGAAAAATTGGAAGAACTCGATACGTTGACAGGAGAACGGGGAGGACCGCTCGAGTTGTTGGCGCAGGTTTATCAGGAACTTGGGGACGCAAAAGCGGAACGCAAAGCGTTGACTGAGAATGTTGCACGGTCCAGCGACGCCTTGCCTTCGCTGCGCAGGTTGATCGAGTTGTCAAAGCAGGATGAAAACTGGGAAGCTGTGCAACAGTACGCAGGCAACGTGATCGCAATCAATCCGATGTTGCCCGAAGGTCAAACTGCACTCGCTCAAGCGGCAGAGCAACAGAGTGACTTTGCCAACGCGGCCGGAGCCCTGCGAGCGTTGGCTCGAATGGATCCGGTCGATCCTGCGTCCATCGACTTCAGAATGGCACGGGTGTTGCAGAATATGGGGGATTTGAAGGAGTCGAAACATCACGTCTTGCGGGCACTGCTGGAGGCGCCGCGTTATCGCGAAGCTCACGAGTTGCTGCTGCAATTGGTTGCAAACGACTCGTCAGTCAAAGACGAGCAAACACCAGATAAAGACTCGGACCAGGCCAGTAAGCAAAAAGATGATGCGGGGAAGGCTGATCCGGGTAAAGACAAAGCAACTGACAAAGCTAAAGAACAGACGGGCAACGAGAGCCCAGAACAGACAGGCAACGAGAGCCTAGACCAGACAGGCAGTGAACCAGTGGCTGAGCAAGCTGATGTGACCCCCGAGCGTTCGAGTAATCGCGAGTCGAACGAGGAGAAATCGGAATGAAAGGGATGTCCTTGAATAGGAAACGTCATTGGTGGTGGGGTGGATTCGGGCTGGCTGTGGTGTTGATGACTTCAATCGCCGTGGCTCAGCGTGGTCGATGGTGGCAAAATGGTGGAATTGAAACCGGACGCCAAGGTGTGCCTGATTGGGAAATCGATCCAGATTTCAAAGGAGATGTTTTTACGTTCGTCAGAATCAAGTACGAGTCTCTGGACGTACCCGGGCGGCGTGGCGGCGGTTGGTACACCGATTACCGTGCTAGTGATCTGAATTTTTCTTTGCGACTTCAGCAGTTGACATCACTCAAGGTTGATCCCGAGCCGATTGTGCTCGAGCTCACCGATGATCGGCTTTTTGATTACCCATTCATTTACATCATTGAACCAGGTGCCTTGTTGTTCAGTGAAGAAGAGGTCCAGGCGCTGCGCAGGTACTGTCTCAACGGCGGCTTCCTGATGGTCGATGATTTCTGGGGCGATTATCAATACAATAATTTGCGACAACAGCTTGCCCGAGTCTTTCCCGAACGGACTCCGTTTGAGGTTCCCCTTGCACACGAGATTTTTCAGTGTGTTTATCCCCTCAAGGAGAAGCCGCAAGTGCCGTCGATCGGTACGGCCTACAGAATGCAGAATGGCGAAGCAGAGCGGACCTGGGAGAATGCGCGGGATGGCAGTGATACCAGGACTCCCCATTATCGGGCCATTACTGATGACAAAGATCGAATCATGGTCTTCATTTGCCACAACACGGATTTGGGTGACGGGTGGGAACGCGAAGGTGATGACCCTTGGTACTTTGAAGAGTTCTCTGTCAAGAAAGCGTATCCCATGGGAATCAACATTGTGACTTATGCGATGACCCACTGAGCCCGCTGACCCACTGACCCACTGAGCCGCGAGCCTCTGTTCACTCTACTCAGTTTGCTACGTGCTGAGTCTGATTTCTTTCTGACTGTGATTTTCTCCACACTCGGCTGAGACCAACGCAAATATCTCGGGCATTTGCAACCGTCGCTGGGGTTGCAGGTCACGCAGGACGTCTGTGATCCAAGGCAACTGTGATCCAAGGCAACTGTGATCCAAGGCAATCTGCGGTGGTGGGCGGTCAGGGTTCGCCTAGGTGGCTTACGCACATGGCTGTTTGGCGTGTTGCCTTGTCTGGTATTTCACGACCCAACAGGAAACGTTTCACCCCCCGGACCCAGAGCTTTTCGAAAGCAGACGCTCGCTGGGCCATCGGCGGCTTTGTTGTACGGTGGGATCGACTCATATCCGCTCGCCAGATAGAGATCGATCGCAGTTCGCTGCTGGTTGCCCGTTTCCAGAACAATCTGTTTGAAACCCTTGGCCATGGCTCGGCTTTCCATTTCCCGCAGCATCAGTCTGGCTGCTCCCAAGCCTCGGGAACGACGACGCACAAACATGCGTTTCAGTTCTGCGGTGTCAGGATCCAGAGGCCTCAGGGCAAGGCAACCGATGGGGTTGTCCTCAACAAGGCATACCAGAAAAATTCCATCCACCGCTTCGAATGAAGTCACGTCCAGTTCGTGAATGTAGTGAGGGGGATAGTCCTGACGTAATTCGACTTCGAGTTCAGCCACCAGAGTCGTGGCTGTCGCTGATCTGATGGAAATGGATTTTACTTCCAGGTTCATGACAAATTCAGTGGAAGTGTGGTTGAGGTTTGCCGTTGGGTTGCCCATGCATTCAGAGGAGCCTGCACCACAACGCTCAAACCTTGTTGATTTTTTCCAGGGGAACGTAGAATCGGAGGTAACGTTGCCCATCACTGAAGCGTTCCCCTTTGGTGTCCTGTACCAGGATCGTTGCGCGACGCGTGATGCGGTTGACGCGGCCAGTCAGAACTTGCCGATCGTGGCGGAATTTCACCTCATCCCCGATGCGTATGTTGAACTTGCTCAGTGCTCGTTCTCGCTGAGTGATCAGGTCATGGCGATAGTCGGTGTGTCCAAAATACCGCTGTGCAATCGATTGAAACCGGGATTCGCAACAATTGCCATCGTTCCAGATCAGCATTTCAATGAGGTGTACGAATTCATGTTCCGCGACCCGTTGCATCGCTTCCAAACGATCTTTGCAAATGCGTCCTGTGACTTCTGCGGGTCTGCCTTCATCTTCAAACGTTTGGAACAATAAGGTCGATGAAAGGATCAGCTCGAATTTTCGCGGTGCCTCGTGGTTGCCTCGTGGGTAATGCGTCACCATCTTTCCCGCCACTCGTGTCATCCGGGATGAGATTCCGAACGAGAGGCCTTCTGCCTGCGCGACAGGTAGTATTTTTCCATCAAAGAACAGGTCGTCGTACATGCGTATCATGCGCACCAAATCGTCTCGACCCACACTTGTGAAATTGGGCTGGTCGATCGAACGACTCAAACGAAGCGTTTGCTCATGAATCTCACGCTGCCAGTTCTCAATCTGCTCGGCGGGAAAGGTGCGCAGTGCGACTTCGCCGGCAAGTTTGCTCAACAATTTTCGATCTCGTGGCGCAATCTTGCCGCGAAAGGAACGCAGGCGATTCACTCTCATATCCCCTGCTTGAGACTCAACTGCTTGAGACTCATTTGGTGTTTGATTGGCCAGTTGAGGATGATGAGTTGCTCGGGACATCGACGGGGTGCTGCATAATCGTTGGGGGAGTTCATCCCAAGCATAGCGAAAACGACTCGGTGTTTGCACAGCAATTCTGGCTGTCGTGGCGTTGCTGCCCTGTGTGGCTTGGATTTTGAGCTTTTCCAGGGTTGGATCGTCCTCGGAAAATCAAGGTTTTGCCGTCCCGAAGCGCTGTCACGCTCACTTTTTCAACAGGTTGGTTGTGGCTGATGCTATCTCTGAACCGTTGCGATTCGGTGTCCAGATTGTCAAGCCCGTCGTCCCCTAGAAAGATATCCCCCGGTGTAGCCCATAACACTTGGCCACTGCGTGAGCGCTGGAGTGACCCGGATGTTGCACGAGCAATGTCATCTGTTTGTGTTCTTCAGATTCCAGCTCAGTGAGCCGCACGACTTCGGTCAACATGCGTTGGTGGGCCCGCGAATCGGTTCTTCCAGGACACGTTCTCACCTTATCTCCATCCATGCGGCAATGTCATAGTCAAGTCGATTGGCCGCCTGTAACGCATGATGGGTAACGGCTAACGGCTCCCGATCGCGGAGGTTTGGTGCATGTTGTTCAGAACGGTTGTTCAGGGGCATGTTGTTCAGGGGCTTGTTGAAGGGTTGCAGTTTGTCAGTTGGCAGCAAGCTTTGGTTCAGCCTGTTGCAGAGGATTCCAGTGCAGATAATTCTGCGAAAAATCAAGCCTGCAGTCCGTCAAGTTCGGAGCTTGGTAGTTTTGATCGGGTGGCGTCTTCAGGTCCGCACTTTAATTGAAATGCAGCACGGCCTTGATGCATCCGTCTTCGCGCTTGGAAAAAATCCTATAAGCATCGACAGCATCATTTGCCGGGAAATGGTGCGTGATGCACCAGGAAAGGTCCAAGTCATTGGTTCGGGTATCAGTGGCCAGTAAGTTCATGTAGTGCCTTGCTGGGCACCGACCTGTTTTATAAGTCAGGTTTTTATCGTAGGCATCGGCGGGAGAAAAAGAGAAATGGGGTGTGCAGTGGCAGCCGATGACCGACAACGTTCCGCCTGGGCGTACCATCTCATAGGCCAGTCGCTGTGCGTCCGGCAGCCCTACGAGCTCCATCACTCCATTGAGCCCTATGCCATTGGTCAATGCCAAGCTCCGCTTCAATGCCTGTTCCGGCGATGTGAATGTTAATGCACCCAGCGACTCAGCTATTTTCAGTCTCGGTTCACATGGATCGACAGCGATGATTTGTGGGGCGCCGAGTTGTTTGGCCGCCGCGATTGCTAACAGACCAACCGTGCCACAGCCGATCACTCCGTAGGTGCCTGAATCGGTCACGCCAGCCATGTCTGCTGCGAAGCGTCCTGTGCTGAGATTATCTCCCAAAAGCAAGGCAGTTTCATCATTCATGCCTTTCGGCAACTTGAATAGTGTTCCATCGGCATGCGGAACACGAACCAGACTTGCCTGAGCACCGTGGAGCCCGATTCCATTCTGACGCCAACCAAAAAGTTGGCCTGTCATGCACCGTGATGTGAGCCCTGTCTGGCAATAAACACAGTGGCCGCAGTTGGTTGTGAAAGGAGAACAGACGCGGTCCCCAGCGCAGAAATTTCGGACATCGGGCCCGGTTTCGATCACTTCACCGACGAATTCATGTCCCATGACCGTGCCGCGTTCCAGTCCAACTTCGCGCCCGAAAAATGGGTGCAAATCGCTGCCGCACAGGCCGGCAACCGAAACCCGGACAATCGCGTCGCCTGGTTGTTCAATCACCGCATCTGGCAGTTCGCGTAGCTTGACGTTGCCAATGTCTTCAAAGCAAACACCGATCAAGTCATCACCTCGGGAAACATGGAATGGGACGTTGCGGACGAGCGTCGCGGCGAGGTTGAGCCCTCTGGGATTCCTTGCACGGCAGTTTGTTGATGCTTGTTCCGCTGTAGGCTTGTTGTTTCAAGGCGGGTTGCCTGAGTCTTTGAACGGGGGGCTTTGAGTTGACCCAGCAGGCTTGCTCCGTCGCTCCCCAAAATTTTGCTTGCCCGGGGATGCTGAACTGCGGGATAGCTGACATGCGGGGAGCGTCAGACTCTCGTTTCAAAAAAGGGAACAGGATTCCCGGTGGAGATTATTGGCGGACCAGGATTCGGAAGGCCTCATTGAGTTGGTTTGTGATGGGGCCAGGTTTTCCTTCGCCGATCTCCCGATCATCCAATTTGACCGCCGCGATGACTTCTGCGGCGCTACCCGTGAGAAAACATTCGTCGGCGGTGTAGATGTCGTGGCGTGTCAGTGCTGCCTCGATCGAATCGATCTGCATTTCGTCCGCGAGCTCAAGAACGGCATTGCGGGTGATGCCTTCCAGAATGCCTGCTTCTACAGGGGGAGTCATCAGCAGGCCATTTTTGACAATGAAAATATTGTCACCCGTGCATTCAGCAACCTCGCCCTTATGGTTGAGCATCAGTGCTTCCACGCAGCCTGCCTTCAGGCCTTCCATTTTGGCCATGATGTTGTTCAGGTAATTCAGCGATTTAACCCGTGGGCTCAGTGCGGCTGGATGATTGCGAATGGTCGCTGCGGTGATCAGTTCGAGTCCGTTTTTGTACAGTTCGTCGGGGTATAAAGTGATTTTGTCGACGATGCAAATCACCTGTGGATTGTCGCACTTGTAAGGATCAAGTCCGAGAGCTCCTGCGCCACGTGTCACGATCAGGCGGATGTATCCCTCGTCCAATGCATTCTTTGCAACACAGTCATTCACATCCGCCGCAAGACTCTCAATGGTCATTGGGATTTTCAGCCCAATCGAGAGCGCTGACTCCCACAATCGGATCAGATGCTGCTCAAGACGGAACACTTTGCCGCTGTAAACACGCATCCCTTCGAAAACACCGTCGCCATAGAGTAGACCGTGGTCATAAACGCTGATCTTCGCGTCTTCCTTGGCAAAGTACTCTCCGTTGATATAGATCTGCTGTGTCATGGCAATGGGTTTCAGGGCGAGTGGTTGGTGGGTGGTGAAATTGGTGCGCACGTTCCGTGGCGGTCGTAACGCTGGTACGGAAGCGACGTATGAGTTTTGTTGTTGATGGGGAAGCCTGGTCCCAAGGCTGGGGGCGTGCTTGCTCGTTGCGGCTGTTTCATTCAATCAACATCTGCGGAGGTGACAGCATCGACAACTGCTGCATCAAAATAGTTGATTGACATGCCAGCATCCACAACAATCGATTGCGCGGTGATGCCACTGCTGCGAGCGCTTAGCAGGAATGCAGCCGTGTTGGCAACCTCATCGGTTCGAACTGCGTGACCTCGGGGGATCACTTTTTCGGCATACAGGTACGAGTCGACATAGCCAGGAATGCCAGCTGACGCGCTGGTCTTGAGTAGGCCTGCTGCGACGGCATTGAAACGGACATCGCTGAATCGGCTGAACGATTTTGTCAGGAAAGCGAGGGATGACTCCAGTGCTGCTTTGATTGGGGCCATGAATCCGTAGCTCTCGCTTGCCATGCGAGTCGTGCTGATCCCAATGGTGACTACCGATGCATCTTTGGTGAACAGTTGCTTGAGTGCGTTGCACACATTGATCAGTGAGTATGCGGAAATATCGATGGCCTGCAAAAACTGTGCTCGTGTCGTCTCGTGGAAGGGGCGTATGCCGTCAGGGTAGTCAGCAAAGGCAATGGAGTGCACCAGTCCACTCAGTTCCAGTTTCTGCTGCGCCAGTGAGGCAGCGAGTTCATCAATCTGTGTCTGCTGTTCGACATCGCACACAATCACATGTTTGTTGCCCAGTAATTTGCTCAAACTCTCGCGTCTTGCTTCACTGCGTACGCTGTAAATTACAGTGCCGCCAGATTGCTCGATGAGTTGTGAAATGCGGTACGCGACACTTTTTTTGTTGGCAACACCCATGACAAGAAAGGTCTTGCCATGAAATCCCAGAAAGTCAATGGTCGGTGTGTCAGAAGGCACGCTATCGGTCACGTGGATCTCTCAGCGGTTGGAGGACCGGGGTTGGCGATGCTGCAGGCAAAGTCCAAGCGAGCAGCGAGCTTGCCGTTGAGCAACATTTTTCCGGTCAGGAAATACGCGTTACTGACCCTGTCATTGAGGACGACTTGAATCTCGACCGTATCACCGGGACGCACCATGCGTTTGAATTTGACTGCATCCATTCGCGTGGCGACGGGGACGCTTCCGTTGCCAATGGATGACGCCGCATCGGAGCCAGAGTCGTCCTCGGATGCCTGCGTTGCATCAGCGGAAAGTAAGATCGCACCAGCCTGTAAACAGCATTCACACTGAATCACGCCAGGAACAATGGGCTGATCAGGGAAATGGCCCTGTACAAAGAACTCATCTTCGTGGAACGTTTTGCGGCAAACAATTTCATTTTCGGTGCGTGATACGATCTCGTCAACAAGCAGCATTGGCTTGCGGTGAGGGATGAAACGCTCGATTTCATGGGTGTTCATCCACTTATCAGACGATAATTGGCTGCCATACGTCAAGCGGGTGACTTTCTGTTTGGGCAGGGAAAAGCAACCAAGCTGGTGTGTGCGGATATTGGCTAGGATCACGAATGAGCGTCGAGCTTCGTTGACGGATCATGTTGCCTGACAGATTTTGTGAAGAAACCAAGGCAGGAAATGGATCGCACTGTGGCGAGGTGTTGCTCAGAATGACGCTTCTTGCCGCGACTGGAGCCGGTAGCGGGTCCGGGCTGCCATGGTGCAGCATCTGAGCAGTTTGGCAGCGACTGCCACCCGCTGTTTTATCCTGCTATTCTGTCCTGCAAGCGACGCAGGCGTGGGGGCAAGCGAGGCAGGCTTGGGAGCCCCCCAACGAGTTCCATTTTGACTCCCAGTTCTCGTGATGAGCAATTCTTTCCTCCCTTTTCCGACTCGACGCGTTCATGACCATTTACTATTCCAACGGCAGTAAAACAAATTCGCTTACTACGGAAGATTTGCGTGATGCCTTGCGGATGACTTTCGAAAAAATTGGGAGTCGCCAGAAAGTTTTGCTGCTACCCCCTGATCACACGCGTTTATTCAGTCGAGCCGGGGAATTGACAGTGCTTTGTCGTGATCTGTTGGGTGATGCGGTGACCGACATCATGCCAGCACTAGGGACACATTCGGCAATGAAACCAGATCAACTGGCTCATATGTTTCCTGGAGTGCCTCAAGAATTGTTCCGACCGCATCGCTGGCGTGATGATGTGGTCACCCTAGGCGAGGTTCCCGCCTCCTATGTCTCCGAGGTAACAGGGGGAGTCTACGACAAGCCTTGGAAAGCTCAGGTCAATCGTATGTTACGAGATGGGGGTCATGATTTGATCTTCTCATTAGGGCAGGTCGTTCCCCATGAAGTGATTGGAATGGCCAACTACAACAAAAATGTGTTTGTTGGTACCGGAGGCGCTGAGGGAATCAATGAAAGTCACTACTTGAGCGCGGTGTATGGAATTGAACAAACGTTAGGGCAGGCCAATACACCGCTGCGGCAAATTTTAAATCACGCCCAGGATGAGTTTTGCCAGTCCCTGCCGTTGCTTTATGCACTTACCGTGATCCAACAAATGCCGGATGGAAAGTTGCACACACGCGGCCTTTACATCGGCGACGATCACAACACTTTCTTTCAAGCAGCAGAGCTGGCGAAACAAGTCAATATCACCCATCTGGATCGTGCTCCAAAACACGTGGTGGCCTACCTCGATCCCGCCGAGTTTAAAAGCACATGGCTTGGCAATAAGGCGATCTACCGAACCAGATTGGCAATTCAGACCGGTGGGCGTTTGACTGTACTGGGGCCAGCGGTTGAAGAATTTGGTGAAGATCAACAGATTGATGCCCTGATTCGTAAGTATGGTTATCGAACCAAAGCGGAAATTATCCAGTTGGTAGCGGAAAACGAAGACCTTGCGGCCAATCCTTCTGCCGCTGCTCATCTCGTGCACGGCTCTCACGAGAACCGGTTTGAAGTGGTTTATGGTGCCGGAAAACTGTCAGCAGACGAGATCGCTTCTGTGAATTATACGCCGGGTGATATTAACGCTCTGTTGAAACGCTATGACGTTGGCAGTTTGGATGATGGATGGCATCAAGATGTAGATGGATCAGAATTTTACTTCATTCGAAATCCAGCTTTGGGACTGTGGCAGGCTCCGCTGTCCTGAGCCAGTAACGTGGCGTGTGCCCAAGTCATGATGCAGCGGCTTTGGGGGCCACCCGCTTGGATTGCAAATGCAACCGTCTGGATTGCAAATGACCCTGACGGTTGCTCGCCTAGTTGTTCATCGCAGTGTCGTCATGGAGTGATGCGTTTGCTTTGTTCACGAACGAATCGCAAGAGAAGCGGATGAGCGGGGTCCGCCATTTGTCCGTGGTTGTAGCCATCGAGTTCGTGCAAGGTGGTTTTCTCGTGTCCGACGACTTTCATCATTCGCCACATGTAGGCATTCTCTTCGTACCTTCCAAGCAATTCCAGTTCGCGGTCACCTGTGATAAGCAGTAACGGGGGAGCATCGCTGCGGACGTGGAACAGGGGCGCCATTTCGTCAAGGATTGGCTGTTTGCCGTCAATGCCTCGTTCTTTTCGGACCGTGAAATGTGTGATGGTATGCCCGCTGAAGGGAATCAAGCCTGCGATCGAATCAGCGTCGATCTGGTATTTTTTGAGCCATTTTTTATCGAGCCCAAGCATGCTTGTCAGATAGCCACCCGCCGAGTGCCCACTGACGAAAACCTTTTTAGGTGTGCCGCCGTATTTCTGAATATTAGCGAATGTCCAAGCGACCGATGCGGCGGCATCGTCAATGCAGTCAACCACTTTCACTTTTGGACTCAGGCGATACTCCACGGCAACCACGGCGATCCCCTGTTCCGAAAGACGCTCGGGGACGTCTCGTTTGCCCGCTTTCAGACCGCCTCCATGAAACCAGACCACGGTAGGGAAGTTCTTGATTCCAACAGGATAGTGAATGTCCAGCACGCACATTTTTGCGACATAAGGATCGGTCGATGTGCGGTAGGGAATCGCTTTCTCTGTTTTGTAAACGGGGGTGGTTGCTGATTGCCCGTAGCTCAGAGGGCATGCCAACACGAGCAGGACGAAAACAAGGGTTGTGGCGATTCGTTGGTCTGAAAAATGCATGATGTTTGAGGGAGTCAGAGTTGCAAAGGCGCGATGAGCTTCCAGTTTAGCGAATCCTGATCACGTTTGAGGCTGCTCAGGATTCAGATCGAAGAATTGCCTGGCTCATGACGCATTGAGTCATGCCTCATTGGGGTGAGGGGGCTTGGAACGATATCCTCGGGGAGGGGCAATGGCGCGCAACGAACACAAAAAAACTCCCAACGGATGACCGTTGGGAGCTCGCTGTTCTTCATCTCAAGTTTGTGATTCTGTTGTTCACCGTTCTGCTTCTGTTTTGAAGCAGAACCTTTTCAACGGGATAGCCTTAACTGCAGCCCATGCTGTTGCCGCAGTTGTGGCATAGATAGCAGTTACCGTTTCTGACGGTGATGCTGCCACAGTTATCACAAGACGGTGCATCGATTTGGAAGCGGGCAAACTGATCGCCCTGTCCGGCGCCCTCACCATTGCCATCAGCGTGATTGGATGCTCCGTTTCCCTCGCTGCTGGTTTCATTGATGCTAGCGAGAAAGGTTGCACGTTCAGCAAGCGCGACCGCTGCTCCGGCATCTTCTTTAAGCCCATCCATGACAGAACTGACGGCGACAGGGGCCACTTCGGAACCGTTGCCTTTGTTCGTGTTATCGAGGGAAGTCGGGACATTATCATGACCACTCATGAATGTCAGACCGAGCCAGCGGGCAATGTAGTCGACCACGCTTTTTGCGATTCGGATATCCTTGTTGGAGGTGTGTCCCATGGGTTCAAAGCGAGTGTGGCTGAACTTGTTGACGAGCACTTCCAGCGGTACACCGTACTGCAACGCGATCGAGAGAGCGGTGCCGAAGCTATCCATGATTCCACCAATGGTGGAGCCCTCTTTTGCCATGGTGATAAAGATTTCACCTGGGCGACCGTCGGGGTACAGACCAACGCAGAGGTAGCCTTCATGCCCAGCGATGGTGAACTTGTGCGTCACGCTCTGGCGTGTGTCAGGCAGTCGTTCGCGTCGCGGCTTGTAAACAATTTTCTCTACCGTTTCAGTGACGACCTCCGTCGCTGCTGCCTCTGTTTGAGTGTCATCCGCTTTGGTGTTCAGCGGTTGTGACTGCTTGCTGCCGTCCCGGTAGATCGCGACTGCTTTGAGGCCCAACTCCCAGCCCCAGAAATACGCATTTGCGATATCCTCCGGGGTGGTGTCGTTTGGCATGTTGACAGTCTTGCTGATCGCACCCGACAGGAACGGTTGAGCCGCTGCCATCATGGTAACGTGAGCCTGCCATGGAATGCTGCGTACCCCGTTGGCTGGCTGGAACGCACAGTCGAAGACGGGCAAGTGCGTTTCGTCAAGTTCGGGAGCACCTTCGATGGTGTCGTTCTCGTCGATGTAGGTGAGAATGTTCTCGATCTGACGTTCGGTGTAGCCGAGTTTATCGAGTCCCAGTCCTACCGTCTGGTTCACGATTTTGAGCATCCCACCGCCCGCGAGTTGCTTGTACTTGACCAGTGCGATGTCCGGTTCGATGCCGGTGGTGTCGCAGTCCATCATGAAGCTGATGGTTCCCGTTGGTGCCAGAACAGTGGCTTGGGCATTGCGGAATCCGTATTTTTCACCGATCTCAAGCACATCGTCCCATAGCTTTGTTGCGGCTTCTTTCAATTCCGCTGGACCATGGTCGTCGATCATGTCGCAAGCTTCTCGATGCATTTGCATGACACTGAGCATCGGCTTTTCGTTCTCTGCATAACCGTCAAATGGGCCCACAACGCTGGCCAGTTCACCGCTGGTGCGGTTTGCTTCGCCGTGTAGCAGGGACGTCAATGATCCGCAGAGACCGCGAGCAGCATCTGAGTCGTAGGCCAACCCACGGGTCATGCATACGCTGCCCAAGTTTGAGTACCCCAGTCCAAGAGGTCGGAACTTGTGGCTGTTGCGGGCAATCGGTTCTGTGGGGTAACTGGCGTGGTCGACCAGGATTTCCTGAGCGATGAGGAACAAGCGAGCACTCGCACGAAATTGCTCGGCATCAAAGGTGCCGTCTGGGCCGACAAACTTCATCAGGTTGATGGATGCAAGGTTGCAGGCGGTGTCATCCAGGAACATGTACTCACTGCATGGATTGGATGCATTGATCTGACCGCTATTGGGACAGGTGTGCCACCGGTTGATTGTCGTGTCGTACTGAACTCCAGGGTCGCCACAGTTCCAGGCACACTCCGCCATCTTGTTGAGCAGCTCTTTGGCATCGTAGGTCGGTGCATCACTTTCGCATTTATCACTGATCCAACGCGTTTTCCACTGCTTGTTATCTCGCACCGATTCCATGTAATCGTCGGTCAAACGGACAGACAAGTTGGCGTTCTGGAAGCACACGCTGCTGTAGGCTTCGCCATTGAAGTTGGATTCGTAGCCCTCGCGGATCAATGCATGGGCTTTTTTCTCTTCTGCCCATTTGCACTCCACGAACTCCAGAATATCTGGATGCCAGACCTTCAAAGACTGCATCTTCGCGGCCCGACGCGTCTTGCCACCACTCTTCACCACACCAGCGATCGAGTCATAGACCCGCATGAATGACAGAGGGCCTGAAGGCGTTCCGCCACCCGAAAGCTTCTCACGCTGCGAGCGGATGGTGGACAAATCGGTCCCGGTGCCACTGCCAAACTTGAAGAGCATCGCCTCGCTGCAAGCAAGACGCATGATGTCTTCCATGTTGTCATCCACACTTTGGATGAAACAGGCTGAACCCTGAGGAAACTCATATGGGTTGTCTGGTTGGGCTGTCTCTCCTGAAACCGCATCCCAGTGCCAGTTACATTTGTCACCCACAACGTCGTACTGCGCATGGAGTCCAACATTGAACCAAACAGGGCTGTTGAAAGCGCCGTGCTGATGGAGGCACAGCCAAGTCAGGTCACGATAAAAACGGTCACCGTCTTCCGGAGTATCGAAGTAACCGTCCGCCAATCCCCAATCCGTGATCGTGCGTGTGACACGGTGGATCAACTGTCGAACGCTTCGCTCACGCTCTCCCGACTTGCTGGGATCGCCATAAAAATATTTCGAAACTACAACATTTGTAGCAAGCTGGCTCCAATCTGCTGGGACCTCGCAATCGTTCTGCTCGAACAGTGCGTTGCCGGATTCATCCTTGATCGCCGCGCTTCGCAATTCCCAGCCGACGGTGTCAAACGGGGTCTTGTCGTCGTCGGGGCAAAAGTTAGCCTCGATCTTCAAGCCATTGCTGCTTTGCCGCAAGGCGCGGCCAAAACGGGCACGTGCGTACTCGACGCCGTACTCAGTGTTGACTTTTTCCAACGCTGGATCACCAGCCACCTCAGCCGAGGTGCGTGCATACAGAACCGTTGCCATTGCTCTAAGACTCCTATGAAATTCATCCCTGGGTCAGCACAAAGTGCCAAGGTTGATTCGCAATCCTCGCGAAGCACTAAACACTGACCATCTTAACAAAAGACCGTGTACGTTTGTCGACTGCTTGCCTGTCCCCAAGCATGACGAAGCGTAGAGAACCGAGTCATTTGACGAATTCGGTCCCCAAATACTTGTGCATCTTGCAGTCAGTATTGAAAGCACTACCCCTAGTGGGTTGCCATCTGGCGGCAACTACATGTGGGCGACTGGGGAATCTTAGGGATAGAATCGGCCATGTCAAACTGTTCGGTGAATAAAAATTTAAACCCATATGCCAGAACACTTTAGGGCTGTTTTCGGCTTCCGGCCCAGTCGTCACCCAACCCCTCTGCCGGTGTCGTAAGTTCATAACTGATTGACAGTTAGTGAAGATTGTGCGGGTTGAACTTGCTGGTCGGATCAGCCGGCAGAATATGGAAATTTTCATGGCTGTTTTTGCTCTATGTTAAAGCAGGCTAAATGCGGTGACTTGGACGGTAAATCACTTCTCGTATTTATCTTTTTTGTAGACAGGGTCGGCAGCCCCCTGGGACCCCAATGGCTGAACGGTCCCGTGCTCGCTGGCTAGCAACTTGCCACATGTGGGTCTCACTCGTTGTTTATCCATCGTGCTGCGGTGAGTGGGTGAACTCGCGATCGCTTTCTGAGTGACACCGGGGGGCAAAAATGCTAACTCACAGCGGTTTGCCGCAGTGGTTGGTTTGCCGCAGTGTTTGGTTTGCAACCGCGACGCGACCTATTCATGCCATTTCGGTCGCTCTCATGCCATACATTTGGGGGGCAATCATCTGGCGAGTGTCGGTGGAGGCTTGATGGCGGTGAACTCGTGTCCGCGACCGTGAGATTGCTGGGGTCGGGAGAAAACTGAGTTCACGCTTCTTACGAAGATTCGCGTTTCGCCAAATGCCTGCTTCTGTTCGGCTATACTAGACCTGGTAGTAGTCCTGTGCTGAATCATGAAACGGGTTCGGCACTCCTGTCTTCACGGACAAAATGTGACACCGGAAGCCCGCTCGGTACCTGCAGGTGACACGGTACCTGTAGGTCGGTACCTGCGGATGACAAAGTGCCTGCGGATGAGCAGGATGATTCTGCAAGATCTTCTCTTTCTTATCTTCTTTTTCTGATCTTAATTATGAAGCGTTCGCATCCGGCCATCGGAATCGACTTGGGCACGACCAATTCAGCAGTCGCATTTGTTGACTCTACTGGCCGGCCGGAAACCATTCGTAACGCCGAGGGTGGGCTTTCAACACCGAGCGTCATTTTCTTTGATCGTGGTAATCCCGTGATAGGTTCGGAGGCTGTTGAGGCTGGGGTTGAAGAGCCAGAGCGTTTGGCCATGTTTGCCAAACGCGATGTGGGTGAACAGCTTTTTCGAAACGCCATTTGCGGCGCCAAGTTACCGCCGGAAGTCTTGCAGGCCTTGATCCTCACAAAACTCAAAGAAGATGCTGAGTTGAAGCTTGGTGGACTTGAAAAAGCGGTGATTACGGTGCCGGCTTTCTTCAACGAACCGTGTCGTAAGGCCACTCAGGATGCGGGCAAGTTGGCAGGCTTGGAAGTGTTGGACATTATCAATGAGCCAACCGCGGCAGCGATTTGTTATGGGGTGCAGCAAGGCTTTCTGTCGTCAGAGGGAACGGCTTCCGCCAAAGAACGGGTGCTTGTTTATGACTTGGGGGGCGGCACCTTTGATGTCACCGTGATGGAAATTGAGGATCGCAGGTATCACACGATTGCAACCAATGGTGATGTCTATTTGGGAGGAATCGACTGGGATCGTCGCGTCGTGGATTTCATCGCTGAAGCGTGGATCAATGAGCATGGCGATGATCTCCGTGATGATCCGATTGCTGAACAATTGCTGATGCGGAAAGCGAACCAGACCAAACACGCATTGACCCAACGCGAGTCAGTTCCGATCGCATTTGGTTATCAAGGTAAACGCATCCGGACCGAGATGGATCAGGAGACATTCAAGGAGTTGACGGAGGATTTACTTGAACGCACGCTCATGACGGTTGAATTGGTTTTGGACGAAGCTGACGTCAAATGGAGCGATCTGACCCGTCTGATTTTGGTCGGTGGATCAACGCGGATGCCGATGATTCACGATGAGCTGAGTCGATTGAGTAATCTGGAAATTGATCGATCGCTTTCGCCGGATGAGGCAGTAGCTCACGGTGCGGCCATTTACGCCGGCATTCGGCTGGGACAGGAATGCGAATCTTTCGCGGGCGTCTCAGTGACGAACGTGAATTCACACGATCTTGGGGTTCTTGCGGTTGATCCTGCGACCGGTGACCCCAGACGTCAGATCATGATCAAGCGGAATACCTCGCTCCCTGCTCGCCAACGTATCCGTTTTCGGACCCACGAAGATGGACAGCGAAATGTGAAGGTCGAGGTGGTTGAAGGTGGCGATGATCGAGGCCGTAATGCAACTCCGATCGGGAAGTGTTTGGTGGACGATCTCCCCAAGGGCACGCCCAAAGGTACCTTTGTTGATGTGCTGTTTGATTATTCCCAGGATGGTCGCTTGATGGTGACGGCCAACTTGCCCACCCTCAATCACGCTACAGAGATGACAATGGACCGCGCTGCAGGTCTGTCAGAAGAAGTGTTGGAAAAGTGGACTGGCTTGCTGGCTGCCGGAATTACAGAGCAAACGCTTGCCGACGAAGCCGAAGCTAACAACCAGGGGGCTGATGCGGATGATGATGGGCCGTTGGAGTTGCTGGAAGCTTGGGAAGATGAGTCTGAAGAAACGGTCCAGGATTTGGATTCGGATTCGGATGAGGCAATTTTTCCAGGCTTGGATCTCACGCCTCTGCCTGACTTGAACACTTCACCCCAAGTGGACACAGGATCCAAAAAGTCGCTGCCCGCCAGCGCCAAGCCGGTCAAAGAGGGTAAGAAAGTCGCGATACCACCGATCTCGACTGACCGAAGCAAGGCGGGCAGTGTGGTGGCCGACTCAGAGGCAACTGCCAGTAAAAAACGGCAGCTGAAACGCAAAGTGGTAGGTCAGAAGACGGAACCCGAAAAGGTAAGTTCCAGTCAGCCTTTTCCAGTCCCACCGTCACGAGCGACTGCTGGCGAGCCTGCTCAAGAGGCAACGGCCACTTCGAAAGACACATCGACTGCAGACGCTGTTGAAGTGGCTGTTGCCAAGCCAATGCCTCAACCGAAAAAAGCAGGGGATAAAGCCAGCAAGGTAACCCCGCCAGCCAATCCGGTTGCAAAGTCTGCGGGCATGCCGGATTTCAAAGTGCTGGAAAAACTCGCTGAGCCACAGGCCAAAGCCGATGGTTCAGCACTCGACGCATTCTTCAGTAATCAAGATGCGCCCTCGGGCGGTGGGGGTGTGCCAGCACCGGCGATCAACATCAACTTAACGGAGCCACCGAAAAAGAAAGGTAAACGTGGTGGCTCGAAGCCAAAGTCAAACGACGGAGAATAGACGATCAATGCAGGTGGTGAATTCACGCAGTAAGCTGCCGCGGGCTGGAGCGAGAACACAGGTAAATCCCGGTTGCTGAAATCTGCCAGAAAGAATCGCTGGTATGTAGCAGCAGCAAACGCGGTCGGTCAGGTATCGTAGCCCGCCGATGGGCCGGGAGCTAAGAAGACTTAAAACGAGATGTGAAGAGATGTGAAGAGATGTGACTTGCAACACGGGTAATGGGGTGGAGACTTGCGATGAACAGACGCCATTTAGTGACCGTCACCGATGGGAAGGAGTTGTACAAGGTTTCTCCTGAACAACTGCCCAAAGCTGTTGCCAGGGGTTTGACATGCCCTGTGGCCACCTCGCAGACGCTTGTCGGTAATGGCGAGTACCTGTTTGAAGTTCCGATCGATGATGTTGAGACGGCGGCGGCAGATGGATTGCAGGATTTGTTGGTTCAAGAGCGTCTCGAATGGGTGCAGCGTTGCCAGGGGGAGCCAGCCGACTCGGATGATCTCCAGAGCAACACGCCGAGCAGCCACGTTGACAACACGCCGAGCAGCCACGTTGACAACGCGCCGAGCAGCCACGTTGACAACGCGCCGAGCAGCCACGTTGACAATCCTTTTGCGGTGCAGACAGCGGATGGCCATCTTGATGCTGATGCTGAGATCCCGGATGCAGCGATGTTGATGGAAAGCCTTGAGCAGTCAGACACGGAAGCAGAGGCTGAGCGTGAGTTGCAGCAGCAGGAGTTAGACGAGACCGAAGGCTGGCGGTGGTACGTTCTGAAAATGAAGTTCTGGATTGAGGAACGCCGGCTGGTACTGGTTGGCCAATTGCGGGGCAGTGGTATCAGTCTTGTCGTGCATCTCGCGGTCTTATTGATTCTG
>PKCN01000222.1 GCA_002862205.1 Planctomycetaceae bacterium
TGGAAATCACAGTGGCATGGAAATCACAGTGGCATGGAAATCACAGTGACTTGGAAATCACAGTGGCTTGGAAGTCATGATGTGAAATTTAAAGGCTGACAGCTCATCAGTCTCTTCCCAGCCATCTGTATCACGATTGACAACGAAAAAACCTCGTTGATCTCGTTCGCCTTGCCCAGAAGGCTCGATGACCTTCCCGTCGCCATCAAAATCATGACTTCAGGGACAGGCTACAATATCACCATCAATAGGGAACAACAGGGACAAAGTCTGCTCGCCAAAGACAACTAGCGCACTGGCCTTGCACCGAGGTCAAAGCTTTGAATTCGAACGTGCACGACTTTCGATCACGCAAGAAACAACATAATCACCCTTGAGTTCCTCGACCCGATAAAGTCATGACCCGATAAAGTCATGGCGCGATCATCATCGATGGTTGCCACCTTATTTACATAGGACTCAGTATCATGAATCGAATGTTGTTTTTATTGACATTAACGGTCATCTCCTCGCTCCATCTACGCGATGCGTGCAGCACGGAACCCATTGTCATCGACCAACAACGTGAACTATTTGTCGATGATCACTTGGTCCAGGCGACAGATGGAATCACATTTCAATTGCATCAAGCCGAGCCGCGCGAAGTGATTCTGGTGACTGACAAACCCTGGGAAGGGAATACATGTGCCTACTACACGATTTTCCAAGACGGTGATAAGTACCGAATGTACTATCGCGGTTCCCACTGGGATGAAAACGCAAAACGGGCAACACACCCTGAAGTTGTCTGCTATGCCGAAAGCACTGATGGGATTCATTGGCAGAAGCCCGAACTTGGGATTTGTGAATTTGAAGGATCCACTGTCAACAATATCGTTTGGAATGGAGTGGGTACTCACAACTTCACACCGTTCAAAGATACCAATCCCAAGTGTAAACCGGAGGCAAAGTACAAGGCGTTGGGCCGCGGGCGTTCGTTGAGACCCGGAGACAAATCTTCCAAGCATGGATTGTTTGCGTTTCAATCAGCTGATGGTCTGCACTGGAAGTTGATGCAGGAGACACCTGTGATTACAGAAGGAGCCTTCGACTCACAGAATCTGGCTTTCTATGATCCGATCCACAAACAGTACTGCGATTATCACCGCTGGTTCAATCAGGGCGTTCGCGACATCATGGTGTGTACGTCAAATGACTTCCTGAATTGGACCAAGCCAGTTGGCCTGCAATATGATGATGCCAGAAAAGAACATCTCTACACCAACGCCATACAACGATATCCACGAGCCCCACATTTTTTCATTGGATTCCCGACACGCTACCTGCCCAATCAAGGCCAGCGTGTCGAACCCATTCTGATGACAAGTCGAGACGGTCTTCACTTCAAGCGATGGGCTGAACCCGTGATCCCCGAAACAGCGCCCAAGGATCGCCGGGGAAATCGCAGTAATTACATGACATGGGGGCTGGTGCAACTACCCGGAAACCAGCGTGAGTATTCGGTGTATGCAACCGAGGCTTACTACACAGGTCCAGACAGTCGTGTTCGACGATTCAGTTACCGAGTCGATGGATTTGTTTCGGCGCATGCGGGAGAAACCAAAGGACACCTCACAACGCGACCTCTGACCTTCCAAGGGAACGCGTTAGAACTGAATCTGGTGACCGCGGATACCGGATCCATCACGGTGGAAATTCAGGATCTCGATGGCAAGCCGATTCCGGGCTTCTCCCTAAAGGATTGTGAACCGTGCACGGGAGACTCGATTTCACAAAAGGTTGTCTGGAAAAACCACCCGGAATTGCAAGTGCTGGCCGACCGACCCGTGCAACTGAAATTTGCAATTCGCGACGGCGACTTGTACTCGTTTCAATTCATCGCCCAGCCATGAACGCATCGCCCAACCATGATCGCATCGCCCAACCATGAACCGGCCACGGCACCCATGCCGTCATGTTCAACTCAAAACCTCAGTCACCACCTTTGCATTTCTTCCAGCAGTGATGATTTCTTCGCGCCCCGAATGATCAAATACAAGTTTGTCCCACTGCAACCCGAATAAATGCATTAGCGTCGCTTGATAATCGTTGGGCGTCACAACACCCTCGACTGCACGATGACCGAAATCGTCTGTCGCTCCATGGACCATTCCCGGCTTGATCCCACCTCCTGCCAGCCAGATACTGAAACCCTGCCCGTTATGATCCCGCCCATGTTTCTCAGGTGCACCCTGATTTTGAGTCACTGGTAAACGACCAATTTCACCACCCCAGTGGACAATGACTTCATCAAGCATGCCCCGCTGCTTGAGATCCTTCACCAGGGCTGCCGATGGCTTGTCAGTTCGTCGGCACACACTTGGCAACGTTGTGCCAAGATTGTTGTGATTGTCCCATGGTTGCCCTGCGAGAAACAATTGAACGAAACGCACCCCTCGCTCCACGAGTCGCCGTGCGATCAAACAACGCGTTCCATATTCACGTGTCGTTTCATCATTCAGCCCGTACATTTCGTGTGTCGCCTTGGTTTCTCTTGAAATATCCAAAGCTTCGTGAGCCGAGGTCTGCATTCGTGCCGCAAGTTCATAACTCGCAATCCTGGCTTCCAAATCATCTGCACCGGGGAAGCGATTCGCATGGCGGCGATTCAAAGCCTGCAGGAAATCAAGACCTTGCTGTTGGGGGCGGCCACGCAAGTGCGCGGGTGCCTGCAAATTCAGAATCCGCGGTTCCTTGGGACGAACCACCGTCCCCTGATACATCGCCGGCATGAAACCACTGGACCAGTTATTGACCCCATCAACCGGATGCCCCCCGGGATCAGTCAACACCATGTAAGCGGGAAGGTCCTGGGTTTCCGAGCCTAACCCGTAAAGCAGCCATGAGGCAAAATGCGCTCTACCAAGCACGCCCGGAATTCCTCCGTGGAAATACCGGATGGAGACCTCATGACCATTGGCCCCCGTATGCATGCTTCGGATCAGACAGATATCGTCCGCGATACTCGCCGTTTGCGGAAGCAATTCAGAAAATTCAGTACCGCACTCTCCATGCTTGGAAAACTTCCATCGCGTCCCCATCAATTTCTTGCTTGCTTCGTTGGCAAAGCTATAGGCAATGTCTTCCTTGTAGTCTGTTCCATCAAACCGGGTAAGTTCAGGTTTGGGGTCCGTCAAATCCATGTGGGACGGCCCCCCATGCTGAAACAGCGAGATCATCGCCTTTGCTTTGGGCTGATGATGAGGTGCTTTTGGCTGAAGGTCCAGAATCTCGGATTGAGCCGAGATTTTCTTCAACTTTGCTGATGCATTTTCCTGCTGCAATAACCACGCCAAGGCAAGCGACCCCACTCCCATCGCTTGCTGCTGCAGAAATGCACGCCGTGAGTAGATCATCGATTCACCGCCTTTCCCAGCGGGTTCTGCCGGAAACAAAACTGGATGTTGCCAATCAACCTGAATCTATTCCACATACAAAAACTCGTTCGATGCAAACAGGGAATGACACAACGTACTCATCGCCTGATGCACAACAGTGCTACCTTCATTGACATGATCAGGCGATGACTCGAGCACTGCCAACTGTTGTTTCAGAAAATCGGCAGCGATGACGAGTTCTTCGTCGGAAGGCTGGCGACCATAAGCCAGTTCCCAGGCACGAATGATCTGACCCGTCAAATTCGCATACGAATGCCTCTGACCACTGAAACATTTCTCCGACACCATCGTGTGTTCAATACCATCATTCTGGCGGAGAACGATCGTCGTTTTCCAATCGTAGGAATCCGTATTAGTCCCTTCACGACAATCGGTAATGAAATCAACTGTTTCGCCGGCTGATATCTGAAATCCTTCGACAACCGTGGGCGCACTACCATGGTAGGCAACCCATTCTCCGTGCAATCTTCCCGCGCCACTGGACACAAGACGTCCGCGAACGCCATCACCATTTTCAGATGGATGACTCAGCACCCCGGTGATGGTGACAACACCATCTGCAGGTGATGTCCACCTCCGTATCACTGCATTCCTACTGCTGCCCGGATGCCCTCCCGCAGCTCGCAGAAGCGTGTAACCCAAATCTGCATCAGGCAGTTTCTTGCCCGCTTGCCACTGCGTCCCGGTCCAATGCTCCAAGCGATGGAAAGTTGTCTGCGGTTCCGCGTTCTGATCGTGCCAACCATAACCATATTGCCACATCGGCTGCCGGTTCCTCAGACTGGTAGTCAAAGCAAGTTGCGAACTGGTCGGCTCAGCTGGATCCTTTGCCACCCGATCAGCCAGGTTACCGGCCTGCTCAAGAATGAACTTGCCATTGAGCAGAACCAGTGACTGTGTGGCAACTGTCGATGACGGACGCACTTCACAGTTTGTTTTCATGACCGGTGCATCAAATGTCTGAAGCATGCCCACGGGTCGGCTGCGACGTGTCTGAATATAGAGACTTCGACGGAACTGTCCGCCCTCGACCATCACTTGCCCTGTATCATCTTCTTTGATTTTCAGCGGCGGCCCGTACAAGGTTTCGTCAAGACTGCCACTTGCAGCAAGCATGCGATCGCGAATCGTCTCAGCCTCAAGACGTCGCAACCTGCGTTGGTAAAAAACAGACGCTCCCGATCCTACACTCTGACGATAGACCGCCGAACCCATGATCAGGCGATGCAATTGCTTCAGACTCCAGCCACCCACAATGAACTCGTTGGCGAGCCAGTCCAACAATCGACCATCACCCGGCTGAGTTCCGAGTTTTCCAAAGTCGGCGGGAGTGGAGACCAGGCCCTGACCAAAATGATGCATCCAAATCCGATTCACAATGACTTTTGCCAGCAGCGGATTGTCCTTACCGGTCAGCCAGCGGGCAAAAGATAAACGTCGACCTGTCGACGGCAGCGATGAATCGTCACTTGCAAATTCAGCCCGTTTTCCAGGGGGCGCTAGTACAGTCAATCCTGCGGGAGCCACTATCTGGCGAGGTTGAGCGGGATCACCACGGTGAAACAGCTTTGTTTCTGGCGCATGACTGGCAGGTTCAACCAGGGCACGAATGAACTGCTCAACCGGTTTGGCTGAGCGGATCTTCTTGATCTCCTCGTCAAAAGCAGCAAGTTTTGGCTTCGAGTCGGGAATGTACTGATATAAGTTTCCCGATGAGATGTTCACGCTGGGATTGGCTTTCAAGACTTGCGTCTGTGCCGGTGTTCGATCCTTGGTCGAAGTCTCGTAGGCAGCTCGCAACTCCCTTCGTAGCGGCTCATCGTATTTTGCAAGCTCCTCGTCCAAGGCCTGCTTCATGAACTCCGCCAGCTTGGCAGCTTTTTGGTCAGCAACTTTCTTTGCCTCCGATTCAATCTTGGCTGCCAGGGCTCGATCAGCACCCGTATAAAGTGATACCCGACGGGCGTTGGGAGTCTTCCAGGCCTTCCAATCCAAAGCCGGTTCAAAAATCGCCCGCAGAGCATAATAGTCTGACTGTGGAATGGGATCATAGCGATGATCGTGACACTGCGCACATTGAACACTCAAGCCAAACAGTGACGTCCCCACAATTTTAAGTGTATCGGTCATCACCTGATTGCGTGCTGCCTCGTCATTGGCTCCGCTGCCTGTCCCATCCGCAGCCATGCGCAAATATCCAGTTGCTGTTAACAACTCGATTTGTCTCTCCGTCAAATCACCATCAATGGGCCCAGCCAATTCATCACCCGCAAGCTGTTCTGTGATGAACTGGTCAAACGGCTTGTCCTGGTTCAAAGCACGAATCACCCAATCACGATACTTCCATGCCCACGGGCGTTCTGCATCCTTGACCGTGTACCCTTCCGAATCAGCGTACCCGGCGATGTCCAACCAATGCCGACCCCAGCGTTCCCCATACGCCGGCATGCCCAACAGATGAGTCAGCAAATGTTCGTACCAACCGGCTCTGGGGTCCTGAACCCAACGAGTGAGTTGTTCCGGAGCAGGTGGCAAACCGAGTAGATCAAAGTAAGCACGCTTGATGAGTGTTGGACGATCGGCCTCAGCTGATATTTCACCGCGTCCATTTTCTTTTATCCGCCACTGCACCAACAAATCGATGCCATTGCGGTGCAAACCGTCACGCTCGTGAGCCACTCCCTGCGGAACAGCAATCTTGTCACGAATCGGTTGATAAGCCCAATGAGCTCGTTCCTCAGAAGTGACACCCAAGCCGGTTTCGATTGTGTCGGCTTCCGGACGAGCAGTGGCCGCCCCCTGCTCAATCCACCGTCTGAGAATTTGAATCTCTTCCCGGGATACCTTCACCTCTCCGGGCGGCATCTCACCTGCTTCAACTCTGGTTAAGACCAAACTGCTCGCAGGCTTGTCCAACTCAATCGCTGGCCCGCTGGATCCACCTTGCTTCATCAGCCGGACCTGCCGCAAATCCAGCTCACCTTCCAGTTCCTCAGTCGCTCCATGACAATCGAAACAGTGTGCACGAAAAATCGGGCGGATGTGCTGCTCGTAAGTCAGATCATCTGCAGCGGCAGCCAACTGACAGCCAACTGACCAGTGAAAACTGGAAATCAAAACGAGCGTCATGAGCGATGGGCGTAACATCATCGTCAGCCAAATAATCATCGTTGAGGTGGGATCTGATTCACGGCGGGTAGCGAGCAACGTAAACGATGCTAGACCCCATCATAACTGACCAACGGCGGCAGGTCCCGTACAAGTCAATTCATTTTGGAAATGAAAAGCAAGTCTTACCGTTTCGCCGGATACCTTCTCACAGGAACATCATTGCCCTGCTTGGCCCCCGGTGTACTTCTTCCATTTGTGATCAGCTTCTCCAACAAACCCTGCATTTTCTCAAGCCTGTCAGGATACCTATCTGCCAGATTACGAGTCTCTCCCAAATCTTCCGCAAGGTTATATAGCTGCACAGACTGACTTTGATCTCCCCCCTTGCCCCATCCGCCCGAACCGGGTGCCGCGATGTATTTCCACGCTCCATCACGCAGACTGGGCACCCCCCGAATTGAGCAGCTGACGGAAGTGGTCCGAATCGGAGTGTCTTGGCCCTGCAACAGCGGCAAAATGCTGAAGCTGTCTGCTGCTTGATCCATCGTTACGGTTGCTCTAGTGACATCGGCCAAAGTTGCCAGCACGTCAGCCTGATGAACCAGCTGGTGACAAACACTGCCTGGTTCTACCTGCCCCGGCCACCGCACAATGAAAGGAACACGATGTCCTCCTTCCCACGCGTCGGCTTTGTAACCTCGAAGCGGTCCACTGGGATAATGGCCTTGCTCCTCCAACTTCGAAACTCCAATGTACGGAGCACAACCGTTGTCACTGGTGAAAAGCACCAACGTGCTGTCTGCTAACCCTGCTTGATCGAGCGCATCGATCACCTGCCCCACGATGTCATCCGTTTCCATCACAAAATCTGCATACAACCCAAGCCCACTCTTTCCCTTCCACGCTTCATTCACAGACAGCGGAGTGTGAGGTGACGTCAAAGGCATGTACAGGAGAAAGGGTGTGTTGGACTTCGCTCGCGATTGAATATATTTTTCTGCACGGTTTCCAAGTGCTGGCAAAATTGGCTCGAGCGTCCAGCCTTGCAAAGCGGGCCCCTGTTTACTCGCCTGATTATTCCCAATCAGTGATTGAGATAAATACTGCGTCGGAATTCCAACGGTATGTTCATTTTCAATGAAACAATACGGAGGCCAATTGGGAACATCCGTTCCAAAGTATTGGTCAAAACCCACGGCTGTTGGACCGCCTTGGATCGGCTGCGAAAAGACTTCACGCCATACGGCCAGCGTTTCACGGTTGACCTCTTTACCACTGGGACCAGCCTTGAATTCTCTGGCACGTTCCTGTGGGATCGGCCAAGACCATCCCAAATGCCACTTGCCAATCGCAATCGTGTCATAACCCTGCTGTTTGGCTAAACCACCAATCGTGAGTCGCTCGGGTGCAATGAGCGGATTACCCCACAAACCAACAATGCCGGATTGCAATCGAGATCGCCAATGGTAGCGACCAGTCAGGATGGTGTACCGCGAAGGTGAACAGACACCAGAAGAAGAATGCGCATCAGTGAATCTCATTCCCTCCGACGCCAATCGGTCAATATGAGGCGTCGGTATTTTCCCGCGGGTCGGGTTGTAACATTGCACGTCTCCAAAACCGAGATCATCTGCATAAATCAAAACAACATTCGGCAACTCAGTCGCGTTTGCAGAAACGACAAGACTGACCGTGAATACCAGAGAACTGATTCGTGTGATGATAGGTAGCATGAAAAATTCGAAAATAAGAATAAAGGTGTCGATAGATAACTGTTTTTCAAAAACCCCAAACTGCAACCATGAGGCGAAAGCTGCACTCCCCTGCACTCCCCTGCCCTGCACTGCCCTGCACTGGTCTGCACTGCACTCCCCTGCACTGCACTGCACTGCACTGCACTGGTCTGGCCTGGTCTGGTCTGGTCTGGTCTTCTCGCCTCACCACATCAAAATCAAACCCACAAACTTTCGAGCCTGACAACTACGAATCTAAGATCTTGTGCTTCGCTGGGATCTTGTGCAGCAGCAGTCAACCTCTCGGCTGGTGCCTTACCTTGATCAGACATTCACTGCGACTTCAAACGCCCAAAGCGAATCGACGTGCGTTTTTTCTCAGGGGAATTCGAACTGTCCCAGACAGCAATCCATTGACCAGGCTTTTCCTCAACTAAAGTTGGATAGCTGTTGCGATTGTTCTCATGATAGAACCGTTTCGGCTGTGACCACTTTTCGCCATTCGTTTTGGTTTTGTACCACAATCCCTCCCGATTCGCGTTGTCGTTGTAGACGTAGATGTACTGTCCGCGAGTATCAACACCATAAAAACTCTTGGCACGGTAATTTGGTAGATCGGACTCCGGCTTGGCAACGGACCAACGCTTGCCTCCGTCCGTGCTAATTGACGACCAGGCCACAGGTGGATCAAGCGGTCGTTCCCTTGCCATGCCAGCGGTCCGCATGACAATTTTCAAGCCTGTACCCTGATCAGATTTTGCGATTTTTCCCTCGTGCAGAAAGACTGCATTGCTATCCGGGTAATCGACATAGTCCGCCATTTTCCAGTGCACCAAACTGTTACTCTCCAGCACAAACTGTCGGCGATCTCCGTGCCGATCACGTCGTCTGGTATTCCGGTGGGCTGGCAGCAGATAGTGTGGCACACCACCCCGGATCACGGTCTCGATACCAGCCACAATGATCAATGGTCCCTGATAGCCCAAAGAGAGTTCCACCTGCTGCCAGGACAATCCACCATCAACGGTATAAGCCGCAACCAGATCGGCATTTTCACTATCACGATAATGCATCGGCGACCGCATACAGAACAACCAAATCACATCCTGGCCTGGTGGTCGAAACAAAACAGAATTGTTGTACGCATACTGCACCGTTCCATTTCGCAGCCGATGATCAAAAACCATGGTCCGAGGCGACCATGTTTTGCCACTGTCTCGGGAAATTGAGCAAACGATATCACCCATGTCTGTTTTCCCTTGTAATTGCAAACCGTAACAACAAACAAAATGCTTGCTGCTCCACTTTGCCAGATGTGGCTCCCATATCAATCGATAACCGCTATTGGGCTGGAGCCGATCAATTTCAACCACATCCACCACATCGCTTTGATCATCGGCTCGCGCAAACGTCAGTGGCAACAACAGAAATAAGCTTATTAAAATTTTAATCATGAACCTGAATTCCACTGGGACGAGGGGGCCTGATCATCCACGATTCCCTTGCGTGGCTTTAACGCCAACAACTGCTGACAAATCACGCTCAAACTGTCAGATGAATCGAATTGGTGATTTCACTGACACCAATTGATGGGCACAATTTATAACTGATTTCACATCGCAACGCGGTTAACGTATCATGATCAAAGTGATACCACGCGGCCCCCACAAGAGAGACAGATCTTCCATGAGAAACCTGTATGCCCTGATTTTCCTGAGTATCGCAGCCACCACGATTCTAGAAACCGAAACTGTCATTGCCGAAACATGGAAACGCCACACCATCGACTCGAGTGATCGTGGTGCCGGCAAGCGTGGTGCCGATGGTGTACGAATCCTGGACGTCAATGGTGATGGCCGCCTTGATATCACCACGGGTTGGGAAGAAGGTGGTGCAGTTGTGGTCTACCTGAATCCCGGCCCTGACAAAGCACATGGCCGCTGGCCATCGGTCACTGTGGGTTCTGTCAAAGGAGTGGAAGACGCAGTCTCAGTAGATCTGGATGGGGATGGAGCCATTGATGTGGTTTCTTGCGCCGAGGGTAAACTCAATAACGTGTTTGTTCACTGGGCGCCAAAGTCCAAGATCGATTATCTCGAAACCAAATCATGGAAGACGGAGGCATTTCCTGATTCGACAGGGCGGCGTTGGATGTTTGCCATGCCAATGGACGTGAACAGGGATGGCCGAGTTGATCTTGTGGTTGGTTCCAAAAATGACGATGCCATGATTGGATGGCTCGAAAACCCGGAAAACTCAAGAGACACCGCTGCATGGAAACTGCATCCACTGGCCAAAGCCAGTTGGATCATGTCGATCCAATCCGTCGACCTCGATGCAGACAATCATCCCGACATTCTGTATTCGGATCGATTCGGCAAGGAGCCAGGCATCTACTGGTTGAAGAATCCCGGCAACTCTACAGGAACTTGGAAACGTCGACTCGTCGGGGGAAAAAATAAACAAGTCATGTTTCTGACCAGTGGAAAACTTTTACCCGATGACACGACAACAACCGTCATCTGCGCCACGTTGAACGGTGAATTGGTTTGTTGCGAATCTGAATCAACCGGCAAATGGAACGAAACCATCCTGCCGCTGCCCTTCGGTCTGAAAGCTGGCAAGGGTGTCGCCATCGCCGATATCAATGGAGACGCACGACCCGATATCGTGACCACGGCCGAAGCACAACGCGAGAAAGACGACATGATCGCCGTCAGCTGGAAAGAAAACAGACCCGATGGCTGGGTCGATCATGCCATCAGTGACCAACAAGGAAGAAAGTTCGATCGAATTGAAATGCTTGACCTCGATGGTGACGGTGACTTGGATCTACTCACCTGCGAAGAAGTACATGACCTTGGTGTCTTCTGGTACGAAAATCCGACGCGTTGACACGAACGCATCTCCCAAGCGAAACAATCACCAACCAGACGACGGGTAAATCACAACACCACCTGGATGTTGATTTACGCATGTCCTCTATCAATCGCGCGGTTGCATCAAACGACTCAAACTGAAAGCACCGCACATCAGAATCATGCCAGCAGCGAGTGAAAACTGCCCTGGAAACTCTCTTCCGTGATTGAATACCCGCAACCCCCCCGCAACGGCAGCAACGAAGCCGGCCAAGCCAGCGAGGCGAATTGTCCAGCGAAACAGTTTTCTCATGACTATTTATTTCCACCAATCTCATCTTCGATCTGATCAACCACGCTTCAATGGTAAGTGATCCATCCAAACTACGGGAGTCAGGAGGGAATACGTCGCCAGAGTCAACAGAAAGCACCAAGGGCAACATCACTGGCAGGTAAACCGATCAATCCCGTGAGCCTCAACAACATCCAACGGGATAACACAAAAACAGGACCTGACCCACTCATCCCGCATTTCAGTCGGCAGGCTGGTCGAGTCGCGTGCGGTAGAGAAATGCGTCTGATGTCAATAACGAAACGATCAACGCCTTCATGCTGCCACCATTCTCGCTGTAGGCCCGATGCGCTTCCTGCAGAACAGGGGCATCATTGAGGTTTTCATTTCTTCCCATCCAGAAACGAAACGCGTGGCGGACAAATACCTGTTCGGCCCGCTGACTTGCGGCCAACTTTTCGATCAATTCAACCGCGTTGGCAACTTTACCATCCAGCGACGGGTCACCCGAATCAATGATCTCACCTGTCGTGTCCACCGATTGATCCAGTTCCATCGTTCGATAGAGCCCGGCGTGATTGTACATTTCAAACGGTAGACCCAGAGGGTCCATCTTTTTGTGGCAGGTCCAACAATACGTTTCTCGGGTTACCTTCATGCGTTCACGCAATGTCTTGCCTGGCTCATCCGGCAACATGGCGTCCACAGTAATGGGTACATCTGGAATGCCTCCCCCCAGCAAACGCTCGCGGATCCAGCGCCCACGACGGATTGCATGATTGTCCATGGCGTCCGAATGAGACACAAGCCAGGTGGGATGCGTGAGAATACCCCGACGTTGCTCCAAGGGTGCCTCCGCCAAAACGCGATCAGGTTTCATGGTACCCGCCCCAAAACTCCGCCGACTGACACGAGCGTAGATTTTCGAGCCACCAAGTTTGGCTTCGGCCACTTTGTGATTGACCTTGGGAGCCCTCTTCTTCTTCTCCTTGGGTGGCTTCTTGCCCGGATTCGCCTTCAACCATGCCTCTTTTTCCGCCGCCTCTTGGGCTGCTAATGCCGCCGCCAGTTTCTTGGCATGCTCGGTCGAAGCCTTCTCTTCGTCCCTTGTGCGGCGTTGACCAAAGTAAATGTTGTCTCCCTGATTAGCCACCACCTTACTCGTCGTCAACAACTGTTTGAGCACATCTTTGTCTTCTTCAAGGATCAACTCAATCAAGCGGTCGGTACTCGCGGTTCCATCGAACATTGCCCTGTAGTGAGAGGTGCCCGCAGACGCACCTGTATTACCGAGAGCCTTGGTGTCTTTGCATATGTAACCGGCCAGATCATAATCAAAATAGTCGCGAAAGAATCTCAGGATGCGAGGTTTGCGAATACTGTCATCCGATAACATCCGCTCCACTTCACGCTTTACATCTGCTCTGTTTCGCATACGTCCATCGATGATGGCACGGCGTAACTGGTCGTCCGGTTGCAGGTACCGCAAAGCGTGATTGACTGCCAGCCCCAGTTCCCAATCCTGCAACATGACCCGACCATGACGATCAGCTTGGCCACTCTCAACCAGCTCGGGTCTGAACAACGCGTCCCGATCCAGGAAAATCGAAGACAGCCCCAGCACCATCCCCTCATCTTTGCCAATTTTGTCGACCGTTTGTTTCACGATATTGAAATACTCATCTTCTTCCTGTTGGTTGGGCGGACGAAAACACAACGCCTCAAACAGGAAACGGACGGCCTCACGTGTGACTTCATCAGTCAACTCAGTGGCTTCAAACAACGTGTGAATCGGCGTCATAGGACGCATCACTTTGGTGCTATAAACGATACTTGTCGGTAGCCCACGAAGATCGCCTTTCATTTTGTCTTCGATCGACTTTGGATCATCCGTAATCTGATAAGGCTGGGCGATACTTAGAGGCCCCCGAGCCATGTACCGAATGACATCTCCGGCAACACCCAGTATCTGAGTCGCCTCAGCGCTGTTGACCGTATAAAAGTCTGGATAATTCTCCAGCCCATGCGCCCGAGACGAGGAGAGAATGGCCGGAGTACTCTTGACCGCAGTAGCATACGCTACCGTACCACCCTGCCACTTGATGATGCGATCTGTACCAAAATAGATTTTGAGTTCTCCACCATGATTGGTAGGAACAACATCACCCTGAGTCCGCAGCCCTGGCTTGTCAGAATCAAATTCCGGTTCTTGATTGATCAACGCATTCAAGCGGGTCATGTGCTCCTGAGGAGTCACACGCCAGATTCTTGCCGGAGACGCAGTCGGCATGAGTTTGATATCCGCCGGCAGCGATTCAAACAATAGATCGTGATCCACAAAGTTGCCTTTGTCGGGATCAAGATGAGCCCGAAACCCACCTTTGTCACGCATCACTCGCTTGAGTTCGCCAACAATCCAATCCGAAAACTGCAACCGTTCCACCACCCCAACGTCAGACGCATCCCGTGGTGGCATTTCCTTTAGCGCAACCTGAGCCCAGACACTTTTCCAAACCGCAGAATTGACTTCATCGACGGGACCCAAATCAGTCAGCGAAAGATTGCTTTCCGGATCCGTCTCACCATGACAATCTCCGCAGTGCGTCGCTAAAAACGGCTCGGCAAAACTCTTGAAGTTCTTGTTGACCTTCGTTCCCGGTGTATAAGTTTCGCCATGTGCCACGGAGACCAGACTCCACAACAACGTCAACACCCACACAACATTGAGCTTGCTCATATCATCAGTTCTTTGACAGGACCGCTATCATTATCAAATTTCTTGGCCAGTTGTTCGCTCATGTTGAAGCGATCAACAGTCTGCCCGGCCGCCCGCAGAATCGACGTGTAAAGTGCGTTGATGGGACGTTTACCATCCAACTGGGTAAAACATCCAGTCTTGAAGGCACCATCGCAATTACCCAACAACATGACAGGCCAATTCGCACCATTGGTATGCTGCTTGTCAGCGTTGTTGCTGGTATAGACAATCAATGTATTGTCCATCATCGTTCCATTGCCCTCAGGAACACTCTCCAAGGCCTGCATGATTCTCACCAGCATGCGACTGTTGTACTGACGAATCTTGATCCAAATCGGATTTCCATGTTGGTTCATGTGGCCGAGATTGTGACCTTGTTGTTCAACACCGACACCTTTCCAGGAACCAAAAATCTCACCGCGTCCTGAGCCAATCGTCAGCGTGTTGGTGATCCCCGATGTCACCGCTGAAATACCCAGATCCAACAGAACATCGTGCCAATCGGTTTCAAACTCGGGCTTGGTGTACCGCTCATCAACCGCGGGTGCAAACTTTCGCAGATGATCTGACACCGTATCCAAACGTTCCCGCAAACCGTTGACATCCTGAAAACCTTGCACGTATTGACCATATCGCTGCTGGTCAGTCGATGGCAACGATTGCCCTTTTGATGCAGCCAAGCGTTCAATTTGGTTGAATAGATTTGAGCGTGCTTCGTGCTGCAACTGAATGTCGCCGGTAGAAATGCCGCCGTACAACATCTGGTACAGATGATTCGGATTCGAATGCATGAAAATTGGTTGACCCGCACCGCTGGCTGACAAAGTCGCGAGCGTTGGCTTGGCTTTCATGTTCTCAAGCGAATCCATTCCGATGCAAAGATGAGGCAACAATGTCTCTGGCAACGCTTTGCCCAATTCATGGTCAATGGTCGATCCACTTGGTGGAACACCATCGCCACCACGATAACCGCCCAAAGCTCCAAAAAATGCACTATGCGATGGGCTGGTATGCGTGCCATGCAAGCCACTGATGATGTGCAATCGTTCCTTGTAAGGCTCAAGAGCACTGATCGGTTCTGGCAGCTTTACTTTCGCCAATGAACCGCTCTGCTTCATGCCCTCGGGAATGCAGGTCTTGGGATCAAAACCCTGATTCTGCATGAAGAAAATGACACGCTTGGCAGTGGTGCCCGTAGTCGAAGAAGCGAATACCTGTTGTCCAGCAAGCGACGAACTGAATGCTGCGCCAACACCGGTCGCAACACCTTGAAGCAGCTTTCTTCGGTTGAGCATGATCAATCTTTCAGCAGGATGGGCGTTTCAATCGAAATGAGCAAAACGGCTGACAGGAAACTTGGAAAATCAACGGGATCACGGTTGACGACGAACATTTTCGAAACCACCTGCAACCCGCCTTCGTGGGAAACGTTCAAGGCAATTCAGAGCGGATTGGTGGGACACGCTAGACGTTAAGATGCCTGAACCGTCTCCATTATTCTAGTCATCATGGAATTTTGACGCAACTCATTATTGGCAAATGATTTACGGCAATCAAGATACTCCAGCAAAGCGTGACTCGCCACAATCTGGTTTGCCGCTGTGCAACGGCGTTCACTCATTATCGGCATTTTTGACGTCATCCATTGCTCGACCTGACCCTGGCCTGAAGCGGACGATGCTCCCCTGCCTGCCGTGAAACAGCCTGCCGCTCGCTGCTATCCGCAAAACTTGCCTCCGAGGATATCAACAATCGTATCTCGCTAACTCGCATGCGGTGTCCATCAATGATGGTGCATTACGTCGACCGTTGCGGCCTCTGAACGCACCCGGTGACACAGGACGAGGATCCACAAACGCAGCAGAAGGAAGATGGCAGGAAACACACCCCTGCCCCTCCGGACGCGATAAGACCGTATCGAGAAAAATTTCCTGCCCTATTTTTTCTGCCTTCTTTTGCGGCCATCCGAAGACGACCAGTTCGACTGTCTTCTCCAACCGTCACCAACCCAACAGCGGAAACCCGGATCGGCAGCCAACCTAGCATCGCAAGTACGATGAAAACCAGAATTGAATGAAGGAAAGCATCGATTCATTAAACTGACAAACGCTTTCTGGTGCTGGTTGTCTGGCAGGGGTGATGCACATGCTCAGCGAAACATGATCGACCCGACTTTAGACCTCCGGGATACGTTCCGTTGCGTCACCAAACTGACCCACCTTGACTCCCATCTTGTCCATCATGCTGAGATACAATCGGCACATCTGTCGCTCAGATTCGCCGGAGTAATCCAGATTCTGACCGCCTTTGATTTGCCCACCCGCAGAACCCAGCATGACCACCGGTAGACGAGTGGCATCATGATTTCCAGTCAGCATGCTTGAACAAAGCATGATCATGGAGTTGTCCAGCGCAGTGCGTTCACCTTCCTGAATCGAATCCAGACGCCTCGCGATGTATCCAACCTGTTCAAGAAAAAACTGATTTACCTTCAACCAGTCTTCTGAATCCGTATGAGACAACAGGTGATGAATCATGTAATCAACACCGAGGTGGGGAAACCGCAAAGTCCCATGATCATTATTCAATTTCAATGTGCAAACACGCGTGGTATCGGTCTGAAACGCCAACACCAGGATGTCACACATCAACCGCATATGTTCCACAATATCCTGCGGATAACCCTCTGCTGGGCGTGGAAAATTCGGTTCTGACAATGTGGGCCGCCAACCCTGCAATTCACCCTGCTGACCCGCTTGCTCAATCCGTTTTTCAACTTCCCGTACCGAGTTCAAATATTCGTCAAGCTTCTGTCGATCAGACTGGCTGATACGCCGACGAACATCACTTGCATCCTGCAAAATTGCATCGATGACGCTTTGATCACTGCGACCGGCGGGTTCCTTGAAAAGCTGGTCAAACGCCAGAGCCGGATAAACTTCCAAGGGTGTGGGCGAAGTCGGGCTGCTCCACGAGATGTGCGAGCTGTACAGCATCGAATAATTCTTGTGTACCGATGGGTTGGCCTTCTCGCAGCCCAAAACCAGACTCGGCAATTTTGTACGCTTCCCAATCCGCTGGGCAACAATCTGATCCATGCTCGTTCCCGAGCGAATGGTCCCACCTGCTGACAAGGGAGACCCCGATAGCAGGTTTCCCGTCTGCGAACTATGAATATTTCCCTTCAATGCTTCCGCGTTGTAAAGTCCTTTGATGAAGACCATCCGATCGCGAAATGGCTCGATCGGCTTGAGTACTGAGCCAAGCTCCATCTCGGCGCCACTGCCCCTTGCCCACCATTCTTTGGAATGATAGCCACATCCCGAGAACAACACCGCCATTCTCACCGGCGCGGCATTGGCCGAAGAATCCTCGGATTTCTTGCCGTATCCCGTCTTATCGCCCCACGCGGTCGTTGACTCCATCCATGGCAGTGCCATCGATACACCCAACCCGCGCAAGGCCCAACGCCGGGATAAATTCTTACTGTTCATCAAGCGTCCCTGTGTGGTTGAACGATTGTGGTTGGAAGCTCTTTGGCTGGTCACGAATCTGACAAAACTGCGGACTTGTGATTATCTGCTCGACCGCAATTTCAAAATGATAGTCACTCTTACGAAGGGCAAGCTGCATCTGATCCAGCAACGGTTCATCTGACAACAGCACTTCTCGACCAAGTGCAAAGCCAAGCAATTTACGACAAAACTGGCGAACCACGTCTTCACGACGCTCGTTTAGCAAATAGTGCCGAAGACCTTCTGAACCCGCAATCACCCGCCCATCCACCAATGTTGCCTCCGTGTCCACAACCGTCTTGCGCAACCCGCCCAGCGCATCATAGCCTTCCAGTGCAAAACCAAACCCATCAATGTGGGCATGGCATTTCGCACACGCAGCCAGTGAACTGTGTTGCTCGATCAGTTCTCGGGATGTCAGACCCTCGGGGACTGACTCAGGTAACAACGGAACATCAGCAGGTGGCTTCGGCAGATGTTCACCAAGCAAAGTCTCAAAGATCCAATTGCCACGAAGAATCGGACTGGTTCTCGATGCACCAGACTGACTGGCCAGAAATGTCGCCATCCCCAGAACACCTCCGCGGCCTTTCAACCGAGTGCCGTCAATACGTTGCCATTGGCCGTCACTTGATATGCCGTCACGTGATACTGCTGCAATGACATCGTTGCCTGGATCCCAATCCAATCCATAATGTTCTGCCAGTGCCTGATCGACAAAGGTATGATCCGCATCGATCATGTCGAGGATCGATCCATTGTGCTGAAACATGTCCTGAAAAAACCGGATAGTCTCACCGTACATGCTCTTTCTCAACGCCGCAAAGTTTGGATACAGCTTTTCATTCTTATCATCATTTCTGTCAAAGTCCCGGAAGTGCAGCCACTGGCAGGCAAATTGTTCGGCAAGCCGTTTGGCACGAGGATCCTTCAACATCCGCCGCATCTGCTGCCTCATCACTTTTTCGTCATGCAGTTTGCCGATCCTGCCAAGTTCCATCAACTCCGAGTCCGGCAAGGAAGACCACAGGAAGAAGCTGAGCCTTGAAGCTAATGCTTCTCCATTAACATCAGATTGACCTGTTCCCGATTGCGGCGACTCCAGCTTGTAAAGGAATTCAGGTGCCGTCAAAACACGAGTAACCAAGGCTTGCAGCGCGCGGGGATGTGGCATCCCGTCGTCTCGTCGGCTGCGGTAAAATTCCATCAGTCGCTGCTGCGATGGTCCTTCAAGTCTCTGTCGCCAAGCGCGTTCCGTAAAACTCAGAACAGCCATCAGTTGCAATGACTCCAACGCCATCTTACGTTTTCTAAAGTCATCCGCTCGACGATTGATGGGCTCTCGCAACGGTTCAAATGCTGTGACCAGATCAGGGCGATCCTGTGTAGCGAACTCAGCAATCTGCTCAAATGAAACAGCCAACTTGAGCGGCTCATCACTGACGAAGAGCAATTCATTCCACAGTCGATCCAACTCGCGTGTCTCAGCCGGATTGAGCATCAAACGCGACAGATAATCGTCTTCGCGGTGAAACAGCCTCAAGGTCACCACCTCATCAACGGGAACAATTCGCGAATAACATAGTGCCGGAGGAAAAAATTCGGCAAACGAGCGCACCGACGACCTTATCCGCTCACCTTCCAATCCCTCGGGGTGTACCAGCAACGTGCCACCAAAATCAAACTCAGGAACCTCAACCCTGTTGGCATGAACCTGCAACTGGACAGTCCCCTCAACTCCACTGGCTGCATGCATTTTCGCGTTGGTTACCAACTCAGTTGCATTGAACTCGGCAGGAATATCGAAGTGGAGGATTGAGGTTCCGTGAGTACACAAGTCGTTGGGTTGCAACTTGCTGCCATTAGGGTGCAAACCAAACGACCACGCATTTTTTTCTCCCGAAGCTTGCTGATCCGTTTCCTCGAAAGATGACTTTCCCAGACTGATCCATCGCAAGGGGCCTCGCCAATCCAAAATCTGCTTGCGGAGTTCCTGATCGGCAACAGAAAGCGTCTTGTACTCATTTGTCGTGACTACTCGCTGGATTTCATCGGCCAACTTCGCCAGCTCCCGTTCCTGATCAACATCCGGTTTATCCTTCAAAAAAATCGCTTGGGTGCGCCACGCCGACAAGGCTGAACCGTCTGGTATCTGAAGGGCTGACTCTGGAACACTTTGCCCAAAGTGCCACACGTCTGCATGGCCAAATGTATCCGCCATGGGGTTGCCTTCGTGAACACGGTCAACCACCTGGTCACTCAAGATCCATTTCCGTTCATGTCCTTCCAGTTCCACCAACTTGAGTTCTACATGCGTTGTATCACAACCGTGGTTCTTGTCTCTGGGAAGGATCATCAACGCAACCACATCACCCCGATCCAAATTCAGTGGCCGGATACTGGACCAGCGATCAGCACCACCATTTTCCATGACTCCTTCGGCAACAAGCTTGGTTCCCCACTTGGTGCGATGCTCGATTCTCCAAGTCGATCCGTTCCCACACTTATTGTCCGCATCCGCCACAGAACAATTCAATTCGAAGTGCCCTGCAACGGGACTTTTCCAGGCGACCACAGCCGCACTGCTTGGTGATGGATGTACCACAACTGAACGAGGTGGAATTGTCAGAGTCAAGAAACTGATGCTCTCTTCAGACCGATTCGTCAGCATGCTTGGCGTTGCTGCGAATCCCCAGCCTTTGATCGCATCATATCCCTGCACCTTGGACATTTGACTCGTAAATAACCCCTCGATTCTGCGTGTGTCCTCACGCTCCAGCCCAGCGTACGCAAACCAACTCGCCAGCAAACCACGGTTCAAGCCTTCGGTATCAACCGCGTGATCTGACTTTGGCTGTAACCTTCCTGATTGCTCAAGGGATTTCAGCATCCGCTTGAAATACCGGGAGGTCTGAACCAACTCTCGCTGCTGCATCGAACGTACTTTGGCACTTAACCTGTTCACATCCCGCAACATGATGGCTGCCTGTTCGCCACGAGCATCAGGTTCCATCAGCAGACGGGGCTCTTGCCAAACCACGAAATCCTGTGCATCGCCATCACCGAGGTCATGAGCTGTCAAACTGACTCGAATCACATCACCCTCATCTGCTCTACCCAGAGGCAAACGCAATTCCTGCTCATCAACCACAGGGATCACCGGTTCCATCCACCGTTGGGGTCCGCCTTGCCGACCGATATGTCCAATCGGGTTGAATTTCCAAAACCCAACCTGAGCCTGCTTGATTTTTGACAACAAGGAATCAACTTCGTCGACCGTTGCCAATTTGAAAGCGGTTCGCAATTGGCCAATCAAGAAAGAATCTGATCCCGTCCCTGCGAGCATGTTCCAAAGCTCGGAAAGATATCGCCGGTTCAAACCCGTTTGCAGTGCAACTGCGTCAACCGTGCGATCCCCAGCCTGCAAAACATCACGACTCTCAAGCAGCGCCTGAAGGTACAATTTGATTGGCAACAAACCTCCCTGGTTTGTCTGAAACTTGATGCCCTGCAAGTCGACTGCGGAACCACCCCCATCAGCAGTGTAACGACGATAAAATGCTTGAATGTCTGCCAACTTTTCATTGGTTCGGTCACGCTGGGTTGTTGACGGACTGAACTCAATTCCCGTGGGTAGCAGTACCAGATGTTCTGCCACTCGTTTCGCTGAATCCAGGTACTTGCCAAACAGTGAAGGCGACATTGCCTGTCCACTTCCCACGTTGGTAAAACCCTCCCCGGCGGCACCATCCACGGGCAAATTTCCCGTCGGGTTCAGGACATTCAGACCTGTCAAATCACGAATTGCATAGTCGTATTCAGCATTGCTTAAACGCCGCAATGAAACCTCTCCTGGATCCCCTGCTTTCGACTTCGCCTCAGCCTTCAAAAATGCATCGGTCCAGGAAATCAATCGCAGCAGATCAGCCTCGTTAGGCTGCGGCGCCTCGGGTGGTGGCATTTGCTGACTATTCAAAACCTGACGAACCTTCAGCCAGACCTCAATATTATCACGAGCTTTCTGGACGGAGTCGTAAACATCAAAATTGATCTCTGCTTCCTTCACGTCTTTACCATGGCAGCTTCCACAGTGAGTTTTGATCAACGCGCGCGTCTGCGCGTCCAACATCCCTCCATCAATCGCGTGCGATTTGGCCACGCGTGACTGTGCGATACAGAATCCGCTGGCACAGAAAAGTAACCCCGTCGCGATCATGCTCAGAATTGCAGCTCGATGCTGAACTTGAAATCGCGTTCCCAATCCCATGCATGCACGGGCAACGATTGAGATACAGAAGGATGAAAACGGCATGTGTATTGCTCTCGATCAACCCAAGATTCTTCGGCAGGGATGTTCACGTCACCCCATTTCCAGCTCATCACAATTCAACCTTGAAGTACTGCCAAAATTGCTGCAACTCCTGGTCCGTCAAAATGGCAACTGGACTCTTCAGTTGAACTCTGCGATTGGCAAACAGAGAGAATCAACGCATGGCCAAGCGGGGGCATTTCCCTGACATCGCCAGTTTACCAGCTCGCGGCAGAGGCAAGGCTGTTGAGAAAAGAAGAATCGCAGACAAGCTATTTTTGACAGGACCAAGCCAAAGCGGTTGCTCTGCTGACAAGCGGATCTCACTGTCGCTGAACTCCAGCCGTGTGCCGTCTGGTCGTGATGTTGAACTGCGCGCCGTGCATCACTTCATGCAGATAGCTGCTCGCATCGTGAATCTGCACGTACTGTGAATCTGCACGTACTGTGAATC
>PKCN01000021.1 GCA_002862205.1 Planctomycetaceae bacterium
TGAACCCCGTTTCATTGGAACAGTGTACACCGAATACAACCAACGTTGCTAACCCATCGTGATGCGGGCAGGGATACTTGCAGCAGGACAGCGTTCATGGCAAGGGCGTGCTCGGTGCACATCCAACCAGCCGGAATAGACAAATCATTGTCTGTCGGTGTGCAATGAGATCGTTCGGTTTGCCACGAAATAATTGAGGAAGAGTGTGTTCTAAATGCAGCTGGACCTACTTTGCTTCATTGCAAGTTTGCTGCTGGGATCGTGTTTGCTGCTGGGATCGTGTTTGCTGCTGGGATCGTGGAGGAACAGTACCGAACTGAAAGGCGTGCCAGTTAGGATGAGATACAACCGCATGATTTGCGAACACTGCTTTCTAGGGTACACTTGAAAGCGTTGAACCAGCCCCTATCCAGCCCATTGCAGAAACGCCCCTTTCATGCGAATGAATCTTCTCGTTGTCATTACCCTGTCAACTTTTTTCACTCTCGGATGTACACCCGAGCCTTCTGACACGCAACCATCAACGACGGACGGTGCCGGTACAGGGGCCACCGATTCTCAGGCACCACCGACTATGGTGTCCCGTTCGAACACGGAAATCTCTGCCACTGAACGCTCATCCACGGCGTCCCCGCAAACAGAAAGCGATCGTCCATCAGGTTCGGATGCGGGTATCGTACGCATGATCGCTTGGAATGTTGAGTCCGGTGGGAACGACCCAGTCGTCATCAGTCAGCAACTATCCGAGTTTCAAGGCATTGATGTGATCTGCCTGAGCGAAGTCAGTTCTGCAAATTTCGAGCGTTACGCTGCAGCCCTGGAGGGTCGATACCATGAGTTCCATGGTGACACAGGTCGGGCCGACAGGTTGCAAATCTTTGTGAAACGCGATCGCTACGAAATCCTCGAGGAAAAGGAGATGAGTCAGCACCGTGAATTCGTACTCAACAAGGGATACCATCGCTCTCCCCTGTATGTACGAATCAAGGATCGATTATTCGGTGATGAACTCATCGTCATGACCAACCATCTGGCAAGGGGCAACGCCAAATTCAGACAGGAGCAGGCAGTAGGACTTCGGGAATGGGCGCGAGATCAGAATGTAGCCGTGATCGCGTTGGGAGATTTCAACATGGACTACGATTACCGCACCATGAAGGGTAACCCAGCGTTCGATGAAATGGTGAGAGACAATGTCTGGTCTTGGCTCGCTCCAAACGACTTCATTGATACAAATTGGTCTGATCGCGATGGTGATGGAAACGATAATTACCCGGATTCAATGCTGGACCTCGCATTCGCGGCGGGGGCTGCCAAAGAATGGGGCATTGAATGTCGTGTGGTGATCAGACCCGATGATTTTCCCGATGACCGGTCGACCAGTGATCATCGACCCATTGAGATCATCTACACGCGGTAAACACGCTCCATTGCAACGAAAGATCCCCGCCAGTGGGCGGGAGATACTTCACGAGACCAATTCCAAGCTGTGGCAGTGACGTCCAGCGGAATCACAGGCCGCGGAATCACAGGCCGCGGAATCACAGGCGATCAGAATCACCCATGGTCTCTGGGAAGGACAAGCCGAAATCAGTCCTTAGGTGCCTGATACGGATTCCCCGTCTCATGCGTACCAACAGAACCTGATGCGATCACTGGTTGCGGTAGATCCACGGAATCCTGCATCGCTACTTTTCCGCGAGTACCAAACAGGTAACCAATCACAGCAAAAACGCTGGAAGAAAACATGAGGGTCAAATCCCAAACACCAATGACGACCAACCAGCTCACCAATTCATCCGGGGACGTGATTGACATTGGCGAGCGAAAGAAGCAAATCGTAAGCGAATACGCCACCGTCAAGAAAGCAGCAACCGTGCTGACGCGATGTGTAAGCCGGTAGCGACCCCGATTGAAATCGAGGCGTGCGAGCGCAACGCTAACCACGAACGGCACGAGACACACCATCAAAATGGCAAACAACAGGAAAGCTATCGTCAACACCTGATCTAATCCTCCCCTCGAGTGAAGTCATGCGCTTCACCATAAAACTCACTGCAAGCAACTACAACGGCTGATCCCCACCTGTCGCTAACAAAACACCCATGAACTCTTCTATCCTGATCCTGTGCTGGACGCCGAAACGATTAGCCGCAAAGATTCCCAAAGGTTTGGTGCATGTGACCGTTTTGATCCTCTTCGATATCGGATATTTCCACCAGTGCATCGGCCGCTGACCACTGGCAGCGTTTGTCCTCCAGCGGCGAATCGGATGATTGGTCAGTTACGCTCATAGTGGTTTACGTTCCTTGCGAGATTAGAGTGAAATAACAACAAGCAAAGTTCATCAACCAATAGAAACGTGGGTGCCGCTACCATCACAGATGGAAGCATTTTCCTTTGAATTCGAGCCAAGTACGACTCTTCTCAAGGGAATTCACCGACACCGAAACAACTTGTTTCGTTGTTGCGGGTTCGGCAACAATCCGGCATGGCACACCGTGAACAGTATAGCTCACCTCCACTAGAAACGACGGCGGATAATGACCCGCCTTCCTTCAATCGAATGCATGATGCGAACCCTGCAGTTTCGTGCCCTGGGTTGATAAGGCGACACGCCGGTACAACCAACTCGATGACTGCTTCAAGTCATTGGAACATGATCACGGGGAAGCCATTTGCGAGTGCTATGAACAAACGCTCTCTTTGTCGTTCTGAAGTTCACGAGTTGAGGCGTGTTAAGCGTTCAATGTTCTTTGCAATTGATAGGCCGTACTTGAAAATGGCACAACGCTTCGCTGAAATCCCGCAAAAAGCAGCATCTTTCGTTCCAACGGGACTTATTAGTTTGAGTTTGCAGCTCACTGTCTAGCCCGAAATTTGCGAGTTCGCGTCCTGGTTTAATTAAGTCTGATTGAGTTCTCCGCCACCGTGTACCCAAATTCGTGTGGACGCCATATGCCACGTTCGCCAAGGTCCCTGCACATGGCATCGTGTGTCCGCCGGCATGTCCCATGGGCCACGTGTAGCGGTGATAACGATTACAACAGCGGGACCTCATTTGAATCCGCCATCGTGTTCTTGTCTGCACGTAGCATCGTTTGCAAATTCACGTTAATTAACTCACTGAACGCGTTTTCTGTGGGTTGCCGACCGAGTGGTCACGGTTGGGTTTTTGAGGAATAGTGGGGGCAGACCATGTGTTCTGACAAGAGAAGCTTTTTCGTCAGCGATTTTCCCTTCAACGCCGAAGCAATGTTGAAACGGAAATTAAGATTGAATCGTGTACCGCCACGTTACGACAGATCGGATTCTGGTCTACCACGGGACTTTTTTACCCATCTCAGCAATCAAGCGAAACGATGTTAATTTCATTCTCGCAATGGCTCACTTCCCTCAAACGACACTGGTTGATTTCCGGATTGTCGTTTTGTGCCGTTGGAGCGTTTACCGTTTTCGTGATTTTGTACGGAACACGAGAGTACCGGTCAGTCTCGCGACTGTTGCTACGGATCGGTCATGAGAACGGGGCTTTGGATCCGGTTACCACTGCCGCCGGCGAACGAATCGCGCCCGTACACACACGTGAGGATGAGGTCGAGACGGCGATGGGCGTGATGCAAAGCCGAACGATCATGGAAGAGGTGGTCGAGAAAATCGGTGCCAGCAGAATCCTTCGTGGAGGGACCCCAAAGCCTATACCGGAACCAACCCCCAAAGACTCCACTCCAACGGGCGACTCCGACAGCATGATCTCGGAGTTGACATCTCACCTTCGCTCAATCGACCCCATTCCGGAAAACGAATCCGCCGTCCGTGCCCTTGAAAAGGGGTTCAATATCTCCGCGCCGAGTAAATCAAGCCTGATCAGCGTTGAGTACAAAACGAAAAGTCCTGCATTAGCGCAGGAAATCGTTCGTGCCTGGGTAGCATCATATATTCAACACAATGCCAAAGTCCACCGCACCGTTGGTACCTTTGACTTCTTCCGCCAGCAGGACAAAGAACTGCAAAGCCAATTGGAAATGGTTCACTCGCAAATTCGCAATGCCAAAAGCGCCGGTGGTTTTGTAACGCTTGAAGGTCAGCAGAAAATACTCGAAAGCCAATTGCAGAATGTTAAGAATGAACTCCAGCGTGTGGGCGCAGAGTTGGTTGAAGCCGAAACTCGCGTTGATAGCTACGAACTGCTGCTTAACGAATCGGTCGAAAAAATCACTACAGAGGAGGTTAGCGGCATTGCAAGTGAAGCAAAAAACCAGATGAGGGGCGTGCTCTTCCAACTCGAAATCATCGAAAAGGAGTACGAAGCTAAGTACAAGGAAGATCATCCCAAACTGAAAGCGATCCGTGAGCAGCTACAGAACGCATCTGAAATTGTAAATGCACAGGAATCAGAGCGAAAACAGTACAAACAGATCGCCAACCCAATTCACCAACGGATCCGCGAAAATCAAGTGGTGGATATGGCGTTACGTGATGCGTTGAATGGGAAACTAGTCAAGCTCGCCGAGCAGCAGACCCTACTGGTTGAGGACATCCAAAATTTGAATGGCGAAGAGGAAAAGCTGGTGACGCTGCTACGCCGAGCATCCGTTCTGGAAGAACGTAACAAGATGCATGCGGTTCTGCTTGAGCGGGCGAGACTCAATGACGTGCTGGATGAGAATCAAATCACGAGTATTAATGTAGTGCAGCCTGCCAGCTTTGAATCGAGACCCGTCTCACCCGACAAACGGTTGTGCGCCGTGATGGGTTTATTTGCAGGAGTCCTGATTGCGTTGACTCTTCCCGTTCTGTTGGATGCCAAGCAGATCCTCGCAACTGCAGCTGAAATCGGTCCATTGGAATCCCAGAGTTTCAATGTTGAGAATGCATCGAGGGCATCAGACCCCCAATACGACACGAAGGAGACTTCATTTGGGCAATCAGCACGCCCCAGGAAAGCTGAGGTGAACGACGTGACTACATCGCCGTCAAAAACTTCTGGCGGAGTTCCTACAGGACTTGAAGCGTCGCCCTTGGATCAGCCACCCACCCTGCCTCGTTAAAAGAGTCAAAGGACTGAGTGGTGCCGGACCTAGTTCTCCAAAACGAATCGCATTCTCGCCGCGTGCTAACGCCGGTATCAGGCTCGGATACTGATCTGATGATGCGTGTTGTCAAGGTGGGCATGTTCTGTTTCCCTCTCATGGCAGTCACGATGCCAGAGCGGGATAGCCCTATCTCGTTTGGCAGCATCGATGCCCTTGCTTTCGCCAAGTTGTTAGCCCTGCTGTCGGTGGTTATCGTAGGGAGCCTTGTCCTGATTCAGCAATGGCTACAGGCCCGTACTCGCTGTATTCAGGAATCCGTCTTGGAAGAACCAAGCGTCATGACGGCGTTTCGAGCGTTCTTTCCCTATCTCGTTTTTTTGAGTTGGGCGATTTTAAGTGTCACATGGAGTGCCCGAGTTTCCATTTCGCTCGGCCAGGCTGGTGGGCTCACCAGTCTTCTGATCATTGGATTGCTCGTCGCAATGGTCGCCTCCAGAGACGGGGGTGTCGAACGCGTTCTGAAGTGTTTGAGCGTTTCACTGCTGGTGCTGAGCGTGCTGCTGTTGTTCATCCACCTGTCATTACCCGGCCTTTCGGGACTCGACCGCCGCATGCTCATTGCTGGTGAAGATGGAATCGTGCATCCCACGGCTGCCTCTGCAAATGCCTCCTTAGGGCTTCTAATCGCGGTGTGCTGTCTTTTTATTCAGCGCTATGGATGGGCGAAGAAAATGCTCATTGCTGCGATTTGTATTCACGGCACTGTCCTGATTCTTGCCAGCAGTCGGGCAGCATGGGGCATGACTCTTGTCACGATTCCCATGTGCCTGTTTCTGACAGGCGATAACTGCAGGCGAGCATGGATTGGCCTTACTGCGGGCGTCGGAATACTTGCCCAAATGTTTTATGACCCAGGTTTTCATTCCTTCAGTCAGAACGAAAGTCTGGGGGTGTCATACATGATGCGGGGACAGTCAATCACCCAGCTAAAAGCATTTTCCGGTCGTGAGGAGATGTGGACCAAGGTTTGGAACGAATACCTGAAAGCTCCGTTCACGGGCCATGGGTACTTCCTGACAAGTTCAACCGGACAAATGGAAGTCTGGGAAATGATTGCCAACCACACTGCCCACAATATTTACTTGCAAGTTTTGTCTGGTACGGGACTTGTTGGGTTGTTCCTGTTTGTGATCGCCATCGGAAGCCTGATGCTACGCTTCGCGAAGCTTGGGGGGGGTGACCAGGCATCTCGCAACATGTTCACGATTTTGGCCTTGGTGATGCTCTGGTTTGCTGGATGGAGTCTTTTTTCAGCATCCTTCATGGGGCCAGTGCGATCCGAATCCGTCGTGTTCTACACAATGTTGGGATTGGGGATAGGCCAAGGAATCAGACTCACACCACGATTGTTGCCAACCAGACGCCCTGAAGATTCTTGGATCGATCCTGAGTCGCAAGTCACGATCACCACCGCGACCACGTCAGGGGCTGGACGACTTCCTGCGTGGCTTAACCGCAATCGCCTGCGTTCGGGCCTCGCAATGCTTGATCAGATGGTCGTCAGCGGGACGAGCTTTTTAACCATAGTGATTGTTGAACGTGCTTGCGGCTCGGAAGGCCTTGGCCTCTTTTCACTGGCCATTAGCGCTGTAATTTTTTGTCGTGGAATTCAACAATCGCTGATTTCGACTCCATTCACTGTATTCCGTTCGCGAATTGCTCAGCGGATGAATTTGGAATCCTATGCTGGGGCCTCACTTCTATCGAGTTTGAGCTTTGCTGGGATCCTGCTGGCGATCACCACAATCATCGCATCCTTATTCGCGTGGTTTCAGCCATCGCCCGGTATCAACCACTTGGTCTGGGTGCTGGTATTGACCATTCCAAGCGTCGTGTTGTGGGAGTTCGCGAGACGCTTTGATATGGCAGGTCTCAACATGACAGGGGCAGTCACCCTCGATGTTGGTGTATCGGTCATCCAACTTACGTCATTACTGACTCTTGCCAGCATGGGCCTGCTAACCAGCTCTATCAGCGTGCTGCTGATTGGAATCGCAAGTCTGGTCATGGTTTCAGGCTGGATGTACGTAAGACGCTCCTGTTTTCGTATTGAGCCTGCGAGAGTCCGGGAATCAGTCAGAAACGATTGGCTTCTGGGTCGCTGGCTACTGGTTGATCAGGCAGTTTGCTTTGTCCAGTTGTACGGAATGCATTGGCTCCTGAGTCTTATGATCGCGACCTCTGCGACAGGGATCTTCGCAGCCTGTGCTTCGATCGCGGCTTTGGCCGGGCCGTTCCTGGCTGGGATCGGAAACTATCTGTCTCCCCAATTTGCCGAGACCGTCGCTTCACGAGACCGACGGGACACCCTTCGGCTCTACTGGCGCACGACAGCTGTATTGGGCTGCGTCGTGGGTACCTTTGCGTTCGCTGCAATGATATTTGGAGCCGAGCTGTTGAACCTGATCTACAACAACCCGACCTACCAGAGCTACGCTATCGTTGTGGGTATTCTTGCCATGCGTATGTTATTCGGTATACCGGCCCTCGGAGCTCACCATGGTCTGGTGGCAATGGAGTACCCTCGGGGTTCAATGCAAGCCACTGTCTTTGGCACCATCGTTGCCCTCGCCCTCGCGGTCCCTTTGATCTTCCACTATGGAGTCCTCGGAGCCGCCATTTCTGTCACGATTGGAACAGCATGTGAGACTGTAACCCTGATCCTTATTTTTTACATCCGATTCAAAGCATGGGAGTGGAAAGATGCTTCCTGACTTCCAATCGCTCGACGGCATTTTACGAGGGGACACGCAGTGAGGATTCTGCAATGCCACAATTTTTATCGCTTGCCTGGTGGAGAAGATCAGGTCTTTCACGATGAAAGTTGGTTACTAAAAACAAATGGCAACGATGTTCAACATTACCTGCGCGACAACCGGGACATCGACACCATGTCCCGTTTTGAACTCGCCAAAGCGACGATCTGGAACCCTCAGACTATCTCAGACCTGGAGACCCAGTTTCTGCAGGTGAAGCCCGACATCATCCACTTCCACAACACCTTCCCCTTGATCTCAACGAGTGCGTATCACACTGCAAAACGCTTTGATATTCCCATTGTTCAAACACTTCACAACTATCGGTTGATGTGCCCAGGCGCAACGTTATTTCGAAATGGGAAGGAGTGTCAAACCTGCGTCGGAAAAACGCTTGCCATCCCGGGCATCATGCACAAGTGCTACCGATCTGATCGCAAAGCTACGGCGTTGACGGCAACTGCGATAGCAATTCAACGATCAATCAAGAAGTCGTTTCACCTGGTAGATCGTTTTATCGCTCTAAGTCAGCAATCTTGCCGCCAGTTCGAATTGGCCGGTATTCCAGCGGCAAAGATCACGGTGAAACCTAATTTTGTGCGTCCTGACCCAGGCACAAATCACCAGCAGGGTCAACACGCTGTGTTTGTGGGAAGATTGACTGAGGAAAAGGGGATCAGGACCTTACTCGACGCATGGCATCCCTCGATCGACAACCCCATCAAGACTATTCCGCTACGAATCATTGGACAGGGGCCCTTAACGCCTCTTGTCAAGGCAGCCGCAATCGAGAACCCGCAAATCAGTTACTTGGGTCAACTGAAACATCCCGAGGTACTCAAGGAAGTTGGACAGGCACGTCTTTTGGTATTCCCGTCCATCTGGCCGGAACCTTTCGGAAGATCAATGATTGAGGCATTTGCAACCGGGACGCCTGTTGTTGCATCCAACACCGGGGCGATGATGGAAATCGTCACCCATGGCGTCAATGGAATGTTGTTTGAACCCGGTAATCTCAACGACCTCCGAGCTCAAGTGGATCTGCTTTTCAATGACGCTCGCTTATGTGCGAACGCCAGTCGCTCAGCAAGAGAGGCGTACGAAAAGCGTTACACGCCTAAACGTAATCTTGATGCCTTACTTCAGATTTACGGTGAAGTCATCGAGTCAAACATGCTCAACATGGAGAAAGATCTTGTGTAGTTCAACTCAATCCAGTGATGTCGCATGGCCTGAGAAATACGACTTAATTGGTGTCCAGGTCAGCCGAGTGGACTACGATCAGGCAATCGAATGCATGATGAAAGCTGCAAAGCAGGCGGAACCGGGGATCGTGGCGTGCCATGCGGTACACGCGATTGTGACAGCAAGTTGTGACGATGGACTACGTCAGCAAGTCAATGAATTCTCAATGATTACGCCGGATGGACAACCTGTGCGTTGGGGCATGAACCTGCTGCACCGAACCAAGTTGACCGACCGGGTTTATGGACCCGAATTGACGCGCAGGGTCTGTCATGCCGCTGCCAAAGAAGGGGTCTCGATTTACCTTTATGGTGGTACGCCGGAAATACTTGAACTACTGCAATCGAACTTACGAGATCAAGTTCCTGACCTGCAAATTGCAGGTGCGGAAGCTCCACCATTTCGCAGTTTATCCGACGAGGAAAACGAAGCAGCCTGTACACGTATCAATCGGAGCGGCGCAGGAATCGTAATGATCGGATTGGGGTGCCCCAAGCAGGACCTGTTCGCTGCTGAAAACAGCAAACGAATTGAATGTGTGCAACTTCTCGTTGGAGCAGCATTTGATTTCCACGCCGGGGTCAAACCGATGGCGCCCGCATGGATGCAAAAAAGCGGACTCGAATGGTTGTTCCGACTGGGGTGCGAGCCTCGCCGACTGTGGCAACGATACCTCGTCACTAACTCGATTTACGTTTACCGACTTGGAATGAGCCTGATCCGCAAACCATTCATGGCCTGAAAGGGACCCGACCCTGCTGAATCTCCCACCCCATTAGCGGGTCTTCATTCCGCCTGCATCTGTCCGTATCGCAGCGAAAGCCTGTGATCCTCGATCTACTGTGAAATGACAGGCCTGTCACGTCCATCACATACATTTGCAACCTAGCAGGCAAGCCTGTTTGCTCGCATCAAGGGTTCTACTGGCACATCCGCGTTTTCATTTGCGGGCACCGGGAAATGGGCGTTTTACCTAAAACTAGAGACCGCTCGCTATCCTCGCTGAACTTGGTAATAAGCCATACCCAGAAGAGGCTTTCGGCTGCGACCGCAAAATCGATACAACCAGACCAAGTGGGTAAACGGTAATCTCCAATGGGAAGTTCGATATTCGCGATGAAATCGTTGCTTCGTGATTCAAACAAATCACTTGCCTAGCATCATGGGTTTATCAAGTTGCCATGTAATGCATCAGAGAGATTAAAGAATGAGTCACGGACACACGGATTATGGCCGACCTGTGCTGGTCGCAGGCGGCGGCGGTTTCATTGGTGGTCACCTTGTCGCCAAACTGCTGGCGGAAGGACACAAACGCGTTCGCTGCGTTGACATCAAGCAACAAGACGACTGGTATCAGGTCGCACCCGATGCTGAAAATATCGTGGCCGACCTTACCTTGATTGAAAATTGCAAGGCTGCCTGCGAGGATGTTGGTGACGTTTACAATTTGGCCTGTGACATGGGCGGCATGGGCTTTATCGAAAACAACAAAGCCTTGTGCATGCTTTCCGTCCTCATCAACACTCATATGTTGATGGAAGCTCGTGATGCAGGTGTCAACCGATACTTCTATGCGAGCAGCGCGTGCGTCTATAACGCCGACAAACAAGTCAATCCCGATGTGGTCCCACTGAAAGAGTCAGACGCTTATCCAGCGATGCCAGAGGATGGATACGGCTGGGAGAAGTTGTTTTCCGAACGAATGTGCCGGCACTTTCGTGAAGATTATGGACTGCAAACCCGCGTCGCGCGATTCCATAATGTGTATGGACCTTATGGAACCTGGGATGGTGGACGAGAAAAAGCCCCCGCTGCAATGTGTCGGAAAGTCATTGCCGCAGGAGCCAGCGGGGACCACAACATTGAAATCTGGGGAGACGGAGAGCAAACCCGTAGCTTCACCTATATCGATGACTGCCTGCACGGAATCAAATTGATCATGGATAGCGATTTGCTGGAACCCATCAATCTGGGCTCAAGTGAACTCGTCACCATCAATGGACTCGTTGACATCGTGGAGGAAATTGGCGGAATCACTCTCAAACGCGCCTACAATCTCGATGCCCCCAAGGGAGTCAATGGTCGCAACAGTGACAACACCATGATCCTTGACCAACTCGGATGGGCCCCCGAGACACGACTCCGCGACGGCATGGAAAAAACCTACCAGTGGATTGAAAACGAATATCAACAGCGGGAAAAAATTAAACAAGCAGCGACCACCTCTGCCTCGGTGTAATGGTTTACTCTGATCTGACCCAGAACTCTGAATGCACGATGTTCGTCTGGAAACACTCTTTCGATACTCCTGGAACGACCACTGCCGCTAAGCAGCAACGTTTTTTAAACGCTGCCGGGAAGGTAGCTGTAGTGGGGGGGTATCGAATGCATTCAGAGCGGGTCGAGATTGATTTGTCTTCAGCTGGTGATTCATTTGTGGGTCGCCGGACTAACCGCGTTTTGTTGCTCTGTTCACCTTCACTTCCTTTTCAGGTGTTTTCCTACTCGCCTCAATCCCGCAAGGCGTAATCATGTCCACCACGCCAAACGACGGCAACGCCATGGAGGGTACTGTCCCCCCAGCCGACCGTGATGAGATAGATAGCACGGAACCGACCCGCCTTGGACCCGGTCACCGAAGCACCAACACGGAAGATAAAAGGCAGTCCAGCGAGTTACAACGATTTCCCATCGAACCTTGGAGAGTAGCCAAATACCTTGGTTGCATCATCACTGGCCTGGTTGTTGGCGGCGCCATAGCGAACTATTCCATTTACAATATCGCCCCTCACCCCGAGCATGAAGTCGCCGATGTCCTCAAAAGATTCGATTTGGGCCACGAACCGAGTATCCCGGCTTTCTATTCGGCGGTGGTAATGCTGTTAGCTGCAGCCACCGCTGCCTTTCTGGCGGTCTACGACCATGGCGCCCAAATGCGACGTCGAAAGTCGTGGCTCCTGCTTTGTTTTGTGCTGACGTTACTTGCCATCGATGAAAGCGTGATGTTTCACGAAATGGGAACATCAGCAATGAATCGGCTTGGACTCAGTGGATCGTTGCACTTCTCATGGGTTATCCCAGGATCGATTTTTGCTGCTGTGGCGGCATTAGCGTTCTCACATCTGTTGTTCAATCTGAGTTGGCGGACCCGGCTCCTCTTCATTTGTTCCGGCGTCATTTTTCTCTCTGGTGCGATTGGAATGGAGATTTTGGGATCAATGATCGTGTCAAGCTACGAGAGTGAAGCAGCAGCCATCAGTTCCCTCGCGCATGTGCTCAGCCAAGCGGTGGAAGAAGCTCTTGAAATGGTAGGCATGGGTTTATTCTTTTGTAGCCTGCTGGACTTCATCAAACTGGAGCGAATCAGCCTATGGATATCCACACCTCCTCAAGTGATAGGGGAGTCCTGAAATGCCCCACGAGGATCAACGATGTCATGCCTGCAACGAGGGCAGACCGTTTCCCTTTTTTGCCAATTTCAATGTCCCTGCTGATATTGGAAAACTACCCAACACACCAAACGAGGCCAGACAATCAGCCTGCGGAGATATCCAATTGGTGGCTTGCGGTGTTTGTGGTCTGGTTGAGAATCGGAAATACGACCCAAATCTCATTGCATTCGAACTTGGGTATGAGGTTTCGTTATTCCACACACCCACTTTTCAAGAGTACATCTGTGGCGTTTGCGATCGTTTGATTGCCAAATATGACCTGAAAGGAAAGAACCTGCTCGAAATCGGCTGTGGTTCTGCTGAATTTCTAAGCATGATCTGCCGGAAAGGGGGTAACCATGGGGTCGGTATTGATCCTACCGTTGGGATACCATCCCATGACCGATGCGGATCTGGATCCATCAAGCTGATCCCAGAGTTTTACTCTGACAGCCATCAACAACATATTGGTGATTTCGTTTGCTGCCTTTCTGTCTTTGAGGATATTCCGCGACCTGTTGATTTCCTGAAAAGCCTGCGCAAGTCGATTGGCAACAGGAATGTTCCACTGTATTTCGAAGTATTCAACGGTCATCGCGCTATTTCCCAGCTCGAAGTCTGGAGCATTCATTACGAGCAATGCAACTATTTCAGCCTGGCATCTTTGAAGAACATGTTCCAGCTTGCTGACTTTGATGTCACCAATTCGGGGACATGTTATCAGGACGACCAATACATTTTTGTTGAAGCCATTCCGTCGGTGACCCCGCAACACGTTTCCTGCGAGTTGCCGCCCGAATTCAATCATGATTTGAATCAGTTCACCACCGCATTCTCAAGCCGAGTTGATTGGTGGACCACGAAACTCGAGGAATACCGCACAGACGGCAAACGGGTGGTGTGCTGGGGATCTGGCGGTAAAGGGGTAACCTTTCTGTCATCACTTCCCAACGCTGACATCATCCAACAGGTGATCGATATTAACCCGGTACGCCAAAACCAATTCATGCCTGCGACTTGTCAGCCCATCGATGGGCCAGACATCCTGGAAGTAGAAAAACCGGACGTGGTTGTGGTAACAAACGTCCTTTACCAGCACGAGATCATGGAAACTCTTGCTTCAAAAAACATAGAGTGTGAACTCGTTATTGCCTGATGGAGAAACCAATGTCAGTTATGGAAGAAAATCTCGAGAGTATCCAACAGTGGGTATACAACGCCTTCCCTGCGGCAAGGGAACGCGCAATCGGAAATTCAGACTCGTTGTTGGATAGCGGCATCATCGATTCCATGGGAACCCTTGAAGTCGTTGATTTCCTTGAAAACAAATATGGATTCGAGGTGCTCGATGACGAAATGGTTGCCGATCATTTCGATTCCATTCAATCCATTGCGACTTATGTGCTCAGAAAACAGGGTAACCCCAACGTTGTGAGTGATTGATGATGCGTTACCTCGTTCAACACATGCTGCAGGACAGTGCCGTAAAAAAGCCTGACCACGAAGCATTCACAGATCAAAATCAAAGAGTTCTGTACGCTGATGCTGCGTTAAGAGCTGAAACACTCGGGATGAGCTTGCGTCAACTGGGCGTGACTCGTGGCGATCGCGTTGGCGTTCAGCTTCCACCGACAGCAGCATTGCCCCTTTGCCTGCTCGGGGCGGGCTTTGCTGACGCCGCATTTGTGCCCATTCACCACGGCCTGTACCCGGAACAAGTCGCACATATCCTGTACGATTGCAAGGCAACTGCATTCATCTGTGATCCCGATCGTTTAATGGCTTTGCAGGAACACACGCGCGATCTCGAACACCTTCGCTTCTGCTTGATTGATGAAGCAAACCCGGATGTCGAATTACCACAACTGCCCAACACGGAAACACACCGACTGCAGGATTTAATGACCGCCTGCAGTGGAGCAGCGGGGACCAGCAGAAGCATGGGCAAAGATCTTGCCGCGATCCTTTACACGTCGGGCTCTACCGGTCGTCCCAAAGGGGTGATGCTTAGCCATGACAACCTGATTGCAGGAGCAGAGATTGTCACCGACTACCTCAACATTGGAACTGATGAACGTATCCTTGCGGCCTTGCCTTTGAGTTTTGACGCCGGCTTGAACCAGATCACCACAGCGATCTTGACCGGCGCGACTACTACGATGGTTGTCTTTCGCTTTGGTCGGGAGGTTGTTCGCGTTCTTGTTGAAGAAAACATTACCGGACTGGCTGGCGTTCCCTCTCTGTGGAACCTTCTTTCACGGAGCAGTTCCGGGCTGGGAAAACAGGCTTTGCCATCGCTTCGGTATATCACGAATACCGGCGGTGCGATGCCGCAAAATGTACTTGCGAGCCTCAGGCAACAGTTGCCCAATACAGAAGTCTTTCTCATGTATGGACTCACCGAGGCGTTTCGTTCCACCTATCTCCCACCTGACCAAATCGACACACGCCCCACGAGTATGGGCAAGGCCATTCCCAACACAGAGATCTTTGTCATCAACGATCAGGGAAAGCAATGTGATACCGACGAAGTCGGGGAACTCGTTCACCATGGGCCAACCGTATCGATGGGCTATTGGGGTCACACTCAACTCACCGAACAGGTGCTGCGACCGCATCCCATTCCGCAGCCAGGTGGCAGCGACCCTGGACCTGTGTGTTATTCCGGAGACCTTGTACGCAAAGACGCGGAGGGGTTCCTGTACTTCGTGGGACGTCGGGATAATCAGATTAAATCCTCCGGTTTTCGCATCAGTCCCACTGAAGTGGAGGATGTGATCACCAAGATGCCGCATATCAGCCAAGCTGCGGTTGTTGGAGCACCGGATGAGATGCTCGGACAACATCTGATCGCCTTTGTAATCCCGAGTGAACACGCAAAAATCGCATCTGCTGACGTGATAGGTCATTGTTCTGCCATGCTGCCGCGACATATGGTTCCCAAACGGATCAATATCGTGACCGCGTTGCCAGCAACCTCAAGTGGAAAAATCAATTATCCCGCATTGAGAGAAATGCTTGAATCACCAACTCACGAAACCGTCGGTGGTGGATCTTGAGCAATCATAATGAAACTCAAAAAGCTGCTAAGCCTCCGCCTTGCGACCATGCCGCCCGTTTAATTGAAACGAATTTTTCAGTCAATGATCGCCAACTTCATATTTCGGGAATATCTGTCTCAGAGCTTGTTGAAGCCTACGGGTCTCCTCTGTTTGTCTACGACGAAGACGTAGTTCGCAACAGGGTCGAAACGGTCATTGATCTGCTTCCTCCCGATTTCAAACTGTATTACTCCATCAAGGCAAATCCCAACGCCTTCTTTCTCAAACTGATGCTCGAAAAAGGCGTAGGCCTCGAGGTCGCATCTGGTGGTGAGCTTTTTCAGGCACTCCACGCAGGCTGCCCAGCTGAGCGAATCATTTTCGCTGGCCCTGGAAAAACGGTGGCAGAATTGCGTGCCGCCGTAGCGGCAGGCATCGGCGAGTTGCATGTTGAGTCCATCGAAGAGGCGATCACACTCAGCAGAATTTGTGAAGAGGCAGCGACCAACCTCAACATCTCCCTTCGTATCAATCCGATAGATGCCGCTGGAGGAGCCATGCGAATGGGCGGGCGTCCATCTCCATTTGGGATCGACGAAGAAACGCTCGACGAGGCCTTCAGGCATATCATCAAACTTCCTTGCCTCAATCTTGCGGGCATTCATCTTTTTATGGGAACCCAAATACTCGACGCAGAGATTCTCTTGAATCAGTATCGGCGTGCTCTCTGTTTAGCGAGAGAAGTTGCCTCACGCATGGAGACTCCACTGCGTTCAATTGATTTCGGCGGAGGATGGGGGACCCCTTATTTTCCTAATGAGCAATGTCTTGATTTGAATCGTGTGCGGTCTGTTCTGGAGCAAATCCACAGCGAGCTAAAACAGGACCCACTGCTGTGCCATGCGCAATCAGTGATTGAACCCGGTCGCTTCCTGGTCAACGAAGCGGGTGTCTACCTTTCCCGTGTAACCCGAGTGAAACAATCTCGGGGCAAAACTTTTGTCGTGATCGACGGCGGAATGCATCACCACTTGGCCGCATCAGGAAACCTGGGACAGACAATCAAACGCAATTTCCCAGTAGCAATGGCAAATCAGTTGAACTGCAACGAAAAAATTGCAACCGAAGTGGTCGGACCACTGTGCACGCCACTGGACACTCTGGCGCGGGGAGCGATGTTGCCACCCACTGAACCCGGTGACATCTTTTGCGTGTTCCAATCTGGTGCCTACGCCCGTACCTCGAGCCCACATGATTTTCTAAGCCACCCACCTCCACCCGAGGTGATCGTGCGGCAAGGAACACCGCATTTGGTCCGCCGCCGCGGCGAGCCTACCGACCTGCTACTGGATCAGATCACGCCTGATTACGCCAACACTCTGGATGGAAACCAGGATGAGCCCTGAACCCATGCATGAGTGGCGACGAAATCAATTTTTGTGACCTATACTCAAACCGGACTCACTGAAATCCCTTCCGAGAGGCATTCGCGAAACAGCAGAACAGTTTGACGTATCAAAACGCGTTCCTTCCGGACCAGGCAAGGGGCCCCACCCACGACAGATTATGCGGATGGTAATGGTTAACCTGTCGTATCGGTGACAATCGAGTACCCAGATTTCAAAGCAGAAAGATCGATGGATTTTGTAAAAAACGGCGCATTTGACGGGAAGCGGGTGTTCCTGACAGGGCACACCGGATTCAAAGGGTCATGGCTTACGCTTTGGCTGCACTCGCTGGGTGCCAAGGTGACAGGCTACGCGTTGAAACCACCCACCGACCCCAACCACTTTTCCGTGGCGGGAATCGAATCGGTGCTGGAACAAAACCATGTTGCCGACATTCGTGATGAACAGCAACTCAATGCGGCGATGCGACAGGCAAATCCTGATTTGGTCATGCATCTGGCTGCTCAAACCGTGGTACGAACGGGTTATGAAATTCCACGTGAGACCTATGACGTCAACGTGATAGGTACCATTGGCGTGCTTGATGCTGTGCGTTCCCTTGAAAAGCCATGTGCAGCCTTGATGGTCACCAGCGACAAGTGCTATGAGAACGTGGAGCAAGTCTGGGGCTATCGGGAAGAAGACGCCTTGGGCGAGCATGACCCTTATGGGGGAAGCAAAGGGGCTGCAGAAATTGCAATCCGTAGCTATCGGCATTCATTTTTTCCGACGGAGAAACTACACGACCATGGAGTTCGCTTAGCCAGCGCCCGAGCAGGGAACGTGATCGGCGGAGGCGATTGGACCAAACATGCCTTGATCGTCGATGCTTTTCAGGCGCTGGCAGCAGACAAGCCCATTGAGATCCGTAGTCCTAAGGCCCTGAGACCTTGGCAACATGTTTTGCAATGCCTCAGCGGCTACATGACACTCGCCTCAAAGCTACTGCACTCAAATGACCCCGAGTACTGTTCTGGATGGAACATTGGCCCCATGCCGGGGAACGAACTGCCTGTTCAAGAAGTTGTGGAACATTTTATCAAGTGTTGGGGTTGCGGTGACTTCATCGACTCATCGGATCCAAACCAATTGCCCGAAGCCAACATTCTGCGTCTTTGTATCGACAAGGCAATCTGGAAGCTGAATTGGCGTCCCTGCTGGTCAACCTACGAGAGCTTGAACAAAACCGTCGAGTGGTACCAGGCGTATCTGAATGACCCGACAGCCATGCGTTCCGTAAGCCTTGCGCAAATCGCAGACTACCAGAATGCATTGCAGGGTGACCTAACCGAATTGTCCACGGCAACCCTTCACGAATAAAAACGTCGACTGATGGATTTCACTAAATCAAGACAACTACAGAGCCAAGTGCACCGAATCCTACCGGGCGGATGCCATACGTACGCAAAGGGTGATGACCAATTCCCCTACCTGGCACCTGGATTCATTGAACGCGGCCTTGGCTGTCACGTCTGGGATGTTGATGGAAATGAATTCATTGAGTACGGGATGGGTTGCCGCGCTGTGTCGCTTGGACATGCTTTCCAACCAATTGTTGATGCTGCTGCGGCGGAAATGCAGCGGGGTGCCAACTTCACTCGGCCCGCTAGCATCGAAGTTCATTGTGCAGAGGAATTTCTGGGTATGATCCGCGGCGCTGAAATGTGCAAGTTCTCAAAGGACGGATCAACCGCAACCACCGCTGCACTCAAGCTGTCGCGTGCTGCGACCGGTCGCGATAGGATCGCCTTGTGTCAGGATCATCCGTTCTTTTCCATCCATGATTGGTTCATTGGAACAACCGCCATTAGCGGCGGTATACCCCAGAGCATCCAAGACCTTTCACTGACATTCAAGTACAACGATCTGGACAGCGTGAAGTCGCTGTTTGAAAAGTACCCGGATCAAATTGCCTGCATCATTCTTGAGCCAGCGAAATACGAAGACCCAGAGGACCATTTTCTGCACCGCGTTCAGGAACTCTGTGCACAACATGGTGCAATCTTCATTCTGGATGAAATGATTACAGGATTCCGATGGGCAAACGGCGGAGCCCAGGAAAAGTATGACATCGTTCCTGACATGTCAACGTTCGGCAAAGCGCTGGCAAACGGTTTTTCGCTATCAGCTTTGGCAGGGAAACGTGAACTGCTTGAAGCCAGCGGCATCTATCACCAGCGGCAACGTGTTTTTGCACTTTCCACCACCCACGGCGCAGAAACCCATGCCATGGCGGCTGGCATTGCGACCATGCGTTATTACCAAAATCACCCAGTGATCGAAGTCCTTGAAAAACAGGGAACGCGACTTGCCCGGGGAATCAATGAAATGATCATTGAAAATGGAGTCGAGGATTATGTTACCGTAATCGGGAAACCCTGTAATCTGGTGTTTGGAACCAAAGACGCGCAAGGTAAACCTTCTCAGGGATTTCGCTGTTTACTGATGCAGGAACTGATCAAGCGTGGAGTGCTTGGCCCCTCTCTGGTGATCAGCTACTCACACTCTGACGCTGATGTGGATCATACCATCAAAGCGTTTGGCGAAGCATTGAACCTGTACCGCCTGGCATTGAACACCGGATACCGTGAGTTTCTGATCGGGCGCGAATCACAAACTGTCTATCGTGAATTCAACGAAGTGCCGTTCCGAAACCAGCCTGGCTGTCTCGGATCACAAGCATGAGTGGCGACTCACATGGCAGCATCGGCCAGCAGATGCATGACCTGGCTGCACGACTCTATCCCATGCACCGGGCGATTACCGGCCAAGGTGTAAGGGATACATTTGAAGAAATTGCAAAACACATTCCATTGAATGTTCACGAGGTTCCGACTGGAACTCCTGTGCTCGATTGGCATGTCCCACACGAGTGGAACCTCCATGATGCCTTCATCGCGGATGCGAACACTGGCACACGTTTGATCGATGTCGCTGACAGCACGCTGCATATTGTTAATTACAGTCGAGCGGTCAACCAGCAAATGTCATGGCAGGAACTGTTGCCCCACCTTTGGACTGTCCCAGAATTTGAGGATCGTATCCCTTACCGCACAGGCTATTTCCGCGATACTTGGGGATTCTGCCTGAGCGAAATACAAAAAAAATCACTCGCCGATCCCAGCCGTTCGTATCACGTCGTCATCGACAGTCAGAGCAGTGATGGGGCCCTCTCCTATGCCGAGTGCCAAATCCAAGGTCAATCTGAACGTGTTGTACTGCTGTATACCCATTGCTGTCACCCCTCACTTGCCAACGACAACCTCTCTGGAATCGTGGTGGCAACCTTTCTCGCACAAGCGCTACAAAGTCGATTGCTCAAGCACACTTATCGTATTGTGATGGCACCGGCTACCATCGGCGCCATCACATGGCTGGCACAGAACGAAAGCTCCCTCGCAACGATTGACTATGGGTTGGTATTGAGCCTTTTGGGAGATGCGGGCAACCTGACGTATAAAAGGTCTCGCCGCGGTAGTTCTCCCATCGACAGGATCGCTGAACGTATCGTCCACGACACCGGAGGCTCGGTGCGAAACTTTTCCCCAAATGGTTACGATGAGCGTCAATTCTGCTCTCCCGGTTTTGATCTGCCCATGGGTTGTTTGATGCGCACTCCCCCCGGTGAGTTCAATGAGTACCACACTTCGGCCGACAACCTCGAGTTTGTGAAGCCGAAATACCTCCAACACTCGTTATCCTCATTGCTGCAGATCATCGATGAGATTGAGGACAACATCATTCCCGTCAACCTACGCCCGCAAGGCGAACCACGGCTCGGTGAATATGGACTCTACAAGGCATTTGGCGAAGATGGGCATACTGCTGAATTGCAGTCCGCTGTCATGTGGCTGCTCAATCAGGCAGACGGGATAACTGACCTTGACAGCATCGCAACTCGATCTGGACTGTCGGTTGCGAGGATCCGACAGGCACTTGGTGTGCTGTGCCAACATGGCCTCATGGCGGAATCAACAGACAGTGTGCCTGCTCACGTTCTGCTGGCAGCGAGGCACCGCTCAGTAAACCAATGATGGGTGAACCTCGGTCTGCATTCCAGCTCGCGGCATTGACGTAATAACCCGCGCATTTGCACCAACCGGATCCTTTGTTACCGCAACGCTTCTGATGTGGGCCCATCGCCATCACCTTGCTTTGCGACACCATAATCGCAATTACAGTGAAGTCATCGAACGCGCGTATCCACGACAAGCCCCTGCGTTCTGTAAACTCGGCAGATTGACCCATGAACACTGTCTATTTCGACTCTGATGCCAACGAAGCGGAGCGACGCTCCGGCCTGTACGCGGGCCAATTGTACGTGTATTCGCCTACAGAAAGCGGTCTAGAACTCTGCAAGCTCGCGCAGGACATGTGTAGCGAGGCTTTTCACCCACATTTTCCACCCGACGCGCAGCATCATCTCGATGTTGATCAGTACGTAGAAATTCTCAAGACGTTGAAACCGAAGTTCATTCATCACCCTGAATGTAAACGGCTAATCCCAAAACTACTTGAAGAACTCGGATGTGAACTTGAACATACCTATTTCGATGTTCCCCGGCTGAGAACTGCCTGTTCCGGAGACTACCTCAGCAGTGGCCTCGCTTACGCATTCAAACCGCATCGCGATACGTGGTACTCAACGCCAATGGCCCAACTGAATTGGTGGCTTCCGGTCTATCCAATCACATCAGAAAATTCGATGGCGTTTCATCCAAATTATTGGAACAAGCCAGTGCAAAACAGCTCGTCGCTATTCAACTATCAGGATTGGAATGTTGGTGGTAGAAAGTCGGCCGAAAAACAGGTTGGAAAAGATACCCGAGTACAATCCGCTGCTCTTGAACCAATGAAGCTCGAACCTCAAACAAGGTTAGTTACCAAGCCGGGTGGCGTGATCGCTTTCTCCGCTGCACAAATGCATTCAACCGTGCCCAACACATCTGAGCTCACAAGATTCAGTATCGACTTTCGAACCGTCGATTCACGCGACACGCAAACCAACGACGGGGCGGTCAACGTCGATAGCGAATGTGGGGGAACGACCATGATGGATTACCTCCGAGGATCTGATCTCGAACATTTCCCCGACAGCGAAATCAAACGACACGAGATGCTTGCTTCCGTCGCGCAATATCCAACTCCGCAGCACCTTGTTGAAGCCGAACTGGCTGATTCTGAAGCCTGACCCGATATTTCCAAGTCACGACAAATTCAACCAAAACAACACAATGGCACAGGCCCTCACTTGCCACACCGGGAGTCAAGAAATGGACACAGCTATGCAACTGCAAACCTCAGCAGAGATGAGCACTGATCAACGCG
>PKCN01000334.1 GCA_002862205.1 Planctomycetaceae bacterium
ATGGCGGCAGATTGGCGAAACAGACTCGGGGATTGTCGCGTATCAGGTGACAAGGTGTATCAATGGTGCCAGACAGCGTAGCGTGAAAGCATGACGACGATTCAGGCGAACTCAAACGCGGCAGGCCACGGGCAACGGCTGTTTTCGTTGCCATCTGTGTACGTGCTGGCGGCCTTGGCAGCCTGTCTGATGATCACGATTGGCTGTCAGGTGCAAGACGACGAGGTGCGGTCTGGTCAGGGGATCGGACCAACTAACCGCGGTGCCGGCAATCCAGATAACGATAAGTCTGGCATGCTGCAGAAAGCTCAACCGGAAGCAGATGCTGCCATCGTTGCAGCGACTGGTGAAGTGCCCCAATCAGTGCCCCAATCAGTGGCACAATCAGTGCCCGGCGGGGGAGCGTCAGACCCCGGCCAGCAAACTCGTCCTGCGGTCAAGAATGAACCCTCTGTGGCACAGTTGCGTGAAGCAGCGTTGCAGGCCCTTGGTGAAGGACAGGATGACTTGGCGTTTCAGTTCGTTCGGCAAGCGATAAGTGTGGAACCTGACAATCCGCAAGTTGTATTTCTGTTTGCAATGGTGTTAGCAGATCGCCACCGGTACGCCGAGGCGATTCAAATGTTGCAGGAACTTTCCGTTCGAGAACCTACCACCCGTTTGCCGGCACTTGGCCAAACTGCGGAGTGGATGGTTGAGTCTGGAAAATATGATCAAGCCGAGCAGCAATTTCGAAGCATCTTGCAGGAGGTCCCCGATGCTTTGATGGTGCACCATCGCTTGGGACAGTTGCTGTTGCAGACGGGTCGTCGCACTGAGGCTGCATTGCATTTTGACTATCTAGCGCAGTTTGGTGAGTTGGACCATGAAGAACTCAGAGCCCTTCTGATTCGTTCTCGATCATTCCCCGGTGATGATGGAATGACTCGATTTGATCCCCTGAACAATTTGGCGATGTGTCGTCAGGAAATCGCTGACGGCAAGGCTGATGAAGCTGTTAAGGTGATGGATGCTGCAGCCGAGAAGAATTCTGATGCGGAGGTGGAATTGCTCAACCGACTGCGGGCCCAGCAAGGTGATTTTGATCATGTTCAGGAGTGGATCGAGAAAATGAACATGAAAACAGCCGGACCAGACGCATGGTTCGCACGAGGGTGCCTTGCTCTGAAGCGTGACTCCGATGACGAGGCTGTTGCATGTTTTTGTCAGGTACTGTTGTTGGATCAAACTGATGCCGATGCGTATCGGATGCTGAGTCGGGCTTTGGAAGAAAAGGGAGAATTGGAAAAAGCCAAAGCTGTCGCAGCAAGAGCAGGGTTGGTTGATGAGACTCACAGGATTGGAGCAAAACTCGTGGGTGACAAAGCCAAAGATCGTGATTTGATCGCACAGTTAGTCGAGTCCTTGAAACAACTCAAGCGACCGATGGAAGCTTTCGGATGGCAGACCATTGGGCTTGTCCATGCGGTTGAAGCGAGAGCCATCACGGAAACACAAGCTCAGTCGACATTCGAGTCGATTGGACGACAACGTAATCAACTCATGAACTCGGGAAGTCACAGGCCTGATCCCGCTTTTGTCCTTTGCGGCCTGGGGCCGAATGTGCTTGAACCTGTCGTGGAAAAGACTGCTCAGTAATGTGACGGAAGGGAATCAAGAATAATCGAACTGATTCCGGTGGCCGATCTTTTGGATGGCTCGTAGGTTCAGGTTGGCAAGCAGGACAGCGGTAGCATCCGAACTTCGAATGTGCATGTTTGTACGTTTTTTTCCAAAGGCTGGAATCGATGGCGGTGAGTTCCTTCTTGGTCAGTGGGCGATGCCGTGCAGAAAAGCAACGGGGGATGCGTGGGGTCACGGGCAAAACGCAGAATGCTGCAGTGCCAGTCACCATGCTGTGCATGGGATGCCTTTTCCTGACAGCAGGATGTGGCTCTAAACAGGCTGAAAACGCAGCATTGGTGTCGGGTGTCCAAACCGAGGCTGTTGCTGATGGCAAACCTGCTCCGGATCAACCACAGGATTCAGAGGTTGGGACTGTGCCGGAGGATGTCACGCGTGAAGAATCAGAGAATTGGAAATTGAGTGTTGCTGATGCAAGTCAATTGATCAACCAAGGCAGGCTGGAAGCAGCATCCCGTCTCTTGACCCGACTTTTGGTTATCCGTCCTGATGATGTTCAGGTGCTCTTCCTCAGTGCTCGCTTGGCAGCACAACAGGGAGACCTGCCGCAGGCAATCAGCTTGCTTGGTGAGATACCCCAAGACCATCCGGAGGCTGGGTTGCCTGCACTGGGGCAGGCAGCAGAGTGGTGTTTCACGCTGGAGCGTTATCAGGAAGCTGAAGAGAATTATCGAAAGCTGCTCGCTGCCTCGCCCGATTTTGTGCCAGCTCTCCGTCAGTTGGCATTCTTGTTGAATCGGCAGGGCCGTCGGCAGGAGGCATCGGCCTTGATTCGTCGTCTCTGTGAGCTTGGTGATGTTTTGCAGGATGAGTTGCATTCTCTCGTGGCGTTGCGTGATGCGATGTATCACGATTCAGAAGACTCATCAATTCAAAGCGACGATCCAGTTGTTCGCTATTACTATCCAATCGGCCCCCACGGACAGGCCAGAAAAGCGTTTCAGGAGCAGGAATTTCAGCAAGTGATGGAATTGCTCAAACCTTCGATCGAAAAGTCGCAAGCACCGGCATCGATGGTTGCTCTGTTTGGGCGTGCCGCGTGCGAGCAGCAGGATGATCAAGCGGTTCAGTGGTGGAGGGAGCAAGTCGTGGATGGTCAAGATGAATTTGCAGATTATTGGGCCACTCTAGGCACGCTTGAATTGCAAAATCAGCGTTATGATGCGGCAGTTCGGGCTCTTGCTGAAGCTCTGCGCCGAGATGGTACAGACATGGAATCGATGAGCAGGATGCGGCAGGCTCTGGGGTCGCTGGGGAAAACAGCGGAGGCTAAACGCTGGTTTGACCGCTGGACTGATGCGAGAGCTGTGCTTGATGCAAACAATCTGGTCGCAGGAACGACGGTACCTGATCCCATGGCAGTGGGAAAGCTTGTGGCTGGTTTGGAGCAAATGGATCGAAAGATTGAGGCTGTGATGTGGCGAGCCGTGACAGCTAACTCTGAATCCTCAACGGAACAGTTGTCCGAACTGAATCAAGTGCACCAGCAACTGGTTCGAACGCAACAGGCCTTTCCTGGGCTTACATCACTTTGGTGTGGAATTGATTTTCATATCTATCCTCTCCCGAATCGTCCGAAAGCGGGCGTTTCAGGATCGACACAAAGACTGTCTGTCGAGCCTGCCAGTGAAAGCAAGGTAGTGCCCCCTGCATTCGAGAATGTTGCCACTTCGGTTGGATTGTCGCACACGTATCGCGTGGCCGAACAACCCTTGGAAAGACATTATTCCATTCACCAAACACTGGGAGGTGGCGTCGCAGTGCTTGACTACGATCTGGATGGATGGCCTGATCTTTATTTCGCTCAGGGTGGTTGCGGACCGCCGACGTTCAGAGGGATGCTTCCAAACCAACTGTACCGAAATCAGGCCACTGATCTAATGGATGTCAGCGAGGTGTGCTACGCCTCGGTTCGCCAGTACACGCTTGGTGTTACGGTGGGTGATTGGAATCAGGATGGTTTCCCGGACTTGGCCATCGCAAACATTGGAACCTGCCAGTTGTTGACCAACAATGGAGATGGCACTTTCTCGCGGCGAAGTTTGGAGACCCACGCCAACTTCGAAAGGGTGGCATCATCCATTTGCATCGCAGACGTCACACGAGACGGTCTGCCGGATGTGGTGCAGCTGGGATACGTGGATGATCCAGGCTTTCTTGCCAAGGCGCCATTGGACAATCAGGGTAATGTCTCGATTACCGTTGCGCCCGGGAATTTTGATGGGGCTGTTGATTGTTTATTCGAAAACCTGGGCGATGGAGAGTTTTCATATCGGGGCCTCACGACCGTCGCTGAGGCAAGAACAGGCCTCGGGGTTGTCGTCGCCGATTTTGATGGTCAGCCAGGCAATGAAGTGTTCATTGGCAATGACTCGTTGCCAAACCGTTTGTGGAAACTTGGTCGCAATTTGCAGGACGAGTGGCAACAAACTGATCTCGCTTCGGTGCTTGGGTGTGCTTATGGGTTTAGTGGTGGAGCAACCGGAGCGATGGGGATCGCGGTTGGGGATTTTGATCACGATACTCAAATGGATTTTCACATTACCAATTACGAGAACGAAAGTTCCAATCTCTATTTGCGGCGTGGCGATGCGTTTCAGGATCGAAATCGCCAGTACAGGTTGGATGAAATCTCGCGGGATCTGGTGGGTTTTGGTACTCAGACCATCGATTATGACAACGACACGGATCTGGATTTGGTGGTTGCTAATGGACACTTGGACAATGCCACCAGTATTCGCGGTGGTTTTAATCAGCCCATGCAGCTTCTTTGCAACCGGGGCAGACGCTTTGAGTTGCTCGAAGTATCCGATCCCACAGGCCATTGGAACCAGTTGCACGTTGGAAGAAGTTTGGCTGTACTGGATTATGACCGCAATGGAATGACTGACGTTGTGATGACGAACATTGAGCAGCCATCAGCTTTGATCTTGAATCGAACAGATGCCTCACAGCACTGGCTGCAGGTTGAGCTTGTTGGTACCTCGGTCGATCGTGATGCAATCGGTGCAGAATTGATGATCACGGGATCGAGGGGGACCCGTCATGCGTGGAATGTTGCAGGTGACGGTTACCTGTCCAGTAACGAAGGATGCATTTCGCTGGGTTTGGGCAGTGACGAGCGGGTCATGCGTTTATCCATTCGCTGGCCTGATGGAACCGAGCAGGATTTTACTGATCTCGCTGCCGACCAGCGAGTGCTCGTCATCCAAGGCCAGCCAGACATTTGCTCTCAGCAGTGAGCGATATTCGGTAGCCAGCATGCCAGCGTCCTGAGCATTCCCTTTTGCCCTGAGCAACCAGTGCAGATGGCGGTTGAAGTCACTTGGTGTCCAAGTGGCCGAAAAGGGAATCACGAACTTCTGGCTCGCGAATTTTCCAGATCACGGCATCAATGAAATAGTGATGGATGTTGATGCACATCATGGTCGCGGTGCCGAGCAGGATCATCGTACCTGATTGATTCGCAAGATCGGTCCACTCTACCAGCGAAGTCCACTCAAAAGCGATGTAGCCCACAAGCACCAGAGCCCCGTAATAAATCAGCATGTGTTTGCCCACATGATTTGTATGATGCTGGTTCATTTCAACTCGAGCAGGGAACATCAGATACTGCAAAGCATGAAAGATCTGGAGCAGAAAAAATGCTTGAGGGTAAACATCCACCATCACGTACCAACTATAGGTAGCTACCCAAGGAAGCCAAACTGCTGCCGGAATCCGCCGTTTGTGCTCCTGTGCAATTTGGAAAAATCCCCATAAGCCGGCAAGAAACGAGGCGAGCACCAGAACTCGGCAGGCAGACATCAGTGCCTTTATCATGAACTCACCCGCCCGCTGTTGTGGAAATAATTGCTCCAGAATTTCCATGGAAGCACAGGCCCATGTCAGGTGATATGCGAATAAGGACAGGAAACCGAAGCGGAGCAGTTTTCGCTGTGAGGGATTCAGACGAAAGCCAGCCAGATAAGCAAAACAGGCGGTCGTTCCCCAAGACTGGCCCATGTAATGCCAGCCGAGAAAGATTGGGGCAAGCACAGTCAAAGCAACCATCACGTATGGCTGGGGAAGACCGGGATTTGCATCGGTCAACGTTTTTTCTGTCTGAGTCGCCTGTGTCTGAGTCGCCTGTGTCTGAGTCGCCTGTGTCTGAGTCGCCTGTGTCTGGGTGTATTCTTGGGGGGTGTTCACAGGACCCCAGTAGCACACGTAGATCAGCAGAGAAATTGCCAGGGCAGGTAGAGCCAGGGTGACAAACGGATGCTTGCGAATATTCTGTCGTTTTGAATACAGGATTCGATAGGAAGCAATGAAGTGGGGGCTGTTGATCAACAAATCGGTAAACAGATAAGCCACGATAAAACCGAGGGCCCAGTCCATTTTGGATTCACTCAAAGCACCGCCAATGATAACGGCGATAGCGATCGCCAGTGACAGGCCACCTCCCAGAACAGCATCAACCCGTCCCTGAATCAGGGGTTGAATGGGAGACCTTGAGTTGGCCGTTGGCTGTGAGGAGACGGAGTCTTTCATCTTTGGAAGGGTGTTTCTCTTGCTTTCCTGTGCACGCTATTGCTGGAATGAAGGCGTTGCTGCATCACTTGGGTGATACAATACTGTACTGCCCGGACTCTATTTGCGCAACAGTCACGACCTTACAGGCGATGGACTCGAGCGGATATTGGCCTTTCAATTCGGTTAGAGTCGCGAGCGTGTTTGGGGATCTGAGTCCCGCGTGCCCCTGGCCTGCGAGAATTTCCGTGATTGTCCATACTTTGCGGCTCGCCTGACAGAGATGGTTTTGAAATGGTAGACCTGGAGGGATTTCTGCGAGATCGCAGTTGGATCCACGAATTAAAAGGGTGAGGCGAGCGGAAATACGGCTAGCCAGGCGTTGATCGCCTGGCTAGATACCTCAATTTGGAATGGGGCTGACGATGAAGAAATTTTGGTTGCAAGTCGGTTTGGCGTTGCTCGCCCTCGTGTTCGTCGGCATCTATTCTGTTTTTCATCTCGGTCAGTCCAGCGAGCAACGGCTTGTCAAGAGAATCCAGGCCATCTCGGCGTCTGGAGATCCTGTCAGTTTGTCCGACTACTGGCAGGGGCCAATTGATCCTGGGGAAAACGGGGTTGTTCAATTGGAAATTGCTGATGGTGATCTGGAAAAATTCGACCAGAAGTATCAAGGGCTGATTCTGCTTGGCTATGTCAGCCCACGTTACAACTTGGGTGGTGGGCAACTGCAATCTATGAATGGCATGTTCGCAGAGGTGCCAGGTTTGCTTCAGCAGTTGCGCCGGGTGGCGAAGTGCAGACAGTCCATTGACCAAGGTCTGATCGCTGGCCATCCGTTTGATGTGGACCTGGGTCACAAAATGAAAAATTGGAGATTGGCAGTCAAAGCGTTGACGATCAATGCCTTGGCCGCTGCTCATCGGGGTGATGGTGATGAGGCACTTGCGAACTGCACGATTGCGCTGGATTTGCAGATGGCACTGAGGTCGATGCCGAGTGTGTTGACATTCCTTGTGGAAGCTGAAAATGAAAATCTCGTTTTTGAGACGGCCAATCATGTATTGAGAATTTCCAAACCATCCAAGCAGACGTTGTCAGAGTTCAAGCAGGCACTTGCGCGAATTGATCACAGGGCGACATTAATGGATGCAATCAAGGGTGAACGCGTTTTCGGTTTGGCCGCCTTGCAGCAGTTGCGAGATGGCGAGGGGGCAGGTGATTTTGGAGCATTTCCATTTGCAGGTAGCTGGTTTGCCGAGGTGTATCTCAATGATGATGAAGAGATGTATCTCGATCTGATTGAGACCAACCTTGCTGCGGTTGGGCTGCCACGGGGTAAGCGGAGTCAGGTACTTGGTCAAGCGGTTGCCAAGCTTGACGAAAGTACGTTTCGCTACGCGATGTCGAAAATGATCACGCCCTGTAATGAAGCCGGTTACGCTGTTTTGGATCAAATTGATGCCAAGTTGCTTGCGATGCAACTTGTTTGTGATGCAGCGGATCAGCTCAATGAGCCTGGTACTGTTCTCCCCGTCATCAAACACTTGGATCCCTACAGTGAAATGCCGATGCAGATCAAGCAGCTGCCCGGTGGATTGACTGTTTATAGTGTGGGCAACAATCAGGTTGATGACGGTGGAAGCGTCCTCGTTCAGGACGCGTCAGGGAACGCGTTGGATATCGGTTTTGGCCCCTTGCTGGATGTGCCGTCAAAAGCCGCGTCGTCCCTTCCCTGAGACAATAATGCCGCGTCACGCTGGGTTGGTCCCGGAGCGGTTCAAGTTGATGTGAAGACTTCGCGCACGACTTGACCACCAGTCACCCCCATGAAAGCAGAAGCGGTGGTGTTGGTGATGTCGACGAGAATGTCATTTCGTTGAATCTGCTTGTCCAGTTCGTTGCCGCTGTATCGGGCGGCCGCAAGGAAACCGGTGGCAATCAGTTGAGCCGGTCTGTAGGGCGCTAATTCGTCTCCTGCAACTTGCTGATGAACAAAATCGTCAAATGACATCCCCTCGGAAAAGGCGTCAATTACCCAGTCTCGGTAACGCCAGGCATGCTTTCGAGCACGATTGTGTTGATGGCCATTGCTTTCAGCCCACCGAGCGATGTCCAGCCAACGTCTGGCAAAATGCTGTCCATAGGCGGGTGCGGATAGCATGCTGCGGACTTCAGAAGTTTCGGCAGACGTCTCGGGCCGTGGAGGGAGCCCATGCAAATCAAGCGACAAGCGACGCCGTAATGTTTTGGGGGGGGCAGAAGCGTTTGGGGTTAACCCGACCTGCTGGTGTTTTGCCGCGATGAATGAATCGATCGGATTGCAAACCCACTTCGAAGGTACCGCCGGGATTTCTGGACGGGTGATTGGTTGAAAGGCCCAGTGGTTACTGACCGGTATTGGAGTGGGGAGCAGTTCGGCGTCCCAGTCGAGCCCTTCGTCGATCCAGTCAGCCAACAACTGGATTTCGCCACCCGACAACGTTGGACCCTCTGGGGGCATCCGTCCGGTCGTGAGCACCTGATAGAGCTGGCTCTCAGAATGTAGAAGTGGTGAAATGTGCTGTAGGACTTCGTCTTGTGTGTCCAGCCGAATGCCATCCTCGGCATCTTCTCCGGAATGACAGTCGTAGCAGTGTTTTTTCAGAATGGGATAGATGTGTTTGCGAAAGCTGACTGTTTTTTTTGTGGGTGGTTGTGGCATGTCCGGTGCGTAGTTGGGGTCTGCCGGTTCAGCAGGAAGATTCAGAATTTCACGCCACGATTTTGCCACACGGATATCCCACACGTCGATCTGGTCTTCAATCTCAGTTTTTGCTCCGGTTGAGAAACCAATCCACTGAATCTTGGAAATCGACTGCTGGCTTTGCACTGAAACATCCGGTTTCAGTTCTTCGCTTCCTGTGGGATCGATCCACAGACTGAGTTGGTCGAATGGTTGCTGTTTTTCCGGGGACGATTTCCAAAGGCGTCCCACGATCGCGTAATCGCGATCTCCCTGGATCGATTCTCCAAACTTTTGATTCGAAGAGTTGTAGCGGATCATGAAGCGATTCTGATCGCCTTGAACATGAACGCCAAGATTCGGGATGTTCGCGGCATGTGGACTGCCGTCGTTGCCCTCATCCTGATCCAGCCACAGGACGAAGAATTCACCACTTGTCTCGGGAGGGGAATCGAGACTGTTGGCATGATAGCGGAGTTTGAAGCGAACGAAAAATTCACTGCCATCAAACGGCGTTTTGAGCGATCGGCGTAGTGGATTGTTGCGGCTGCCTGTGCCGTTGATCGTGAAACGCTCGCTAGCCAAGCCGTTCCGCTTCCACTGGTTTGATAGTAAACCCTGCCCTCTGCCAGGCTCTGCCATCATCAGCGAAATCACGATCAACGGGATGCACAAAAGCACCCAAGAGATGACCTTAGGATGGAAAGGCAAAACACGTGAAACCATGGTTCGGTTGGTAGGCTGTCAATGGGGTCGGTGGGGGGACTTGGCGGGCTCATCAGTCTCAGCAGAGAAGGGAGACATTGAGTCCAAGGATGGTACTGTGAAATTATACTCAGCCAACGTGTGATTTGCACGCTCGTCCTCGGGGGCGCAATAGTGGACCAGTGGCTTGGCTTGGGTGTTCGTTCTTTCGCATTCGGTGTGCTAGGCTGGGACCTTTGGCTGTGGTTTGTGGCGTTTTGAAAGACGACGATGCAGCCGCGGAGGTTTGTCGTTCGGCTGTTTCGTGAATGGAGTTTTCATGTTTCTGATACGTTGGGGTGTTTTGGTATTGGTGGTCAGTGTTGCATGCGGCAGGGTTGTATGCGGCAGTGAGGTCACGGCAGATCGCCGTCCGAATGTGCTGTTCATTGCGGTAGACGATTTGAATGACTGGGTGGGATGCCTTGGCGGACATCCACAAGCGGAAACTCCAAATATTGATGAATTGGCACGCCGCGGAATGTTGTTTTCAAATGCCCATTGTGCAGCGCCGGCTTGCACGCCCTCGCGAGCTTCATTGTTTACCGGGCAAATGCCACAAAATACAGGCGTTTGGTCAAATGATGGACCGAAACTGAACCGTCTCAGACGTGATCCGTTCCTGTTGCCCGATTCATTCAGTCGCTCTGGATATCGGACGTTGGGAACGGGCAAGTTGGGGCCAAATAAATCCTGTTTTCAAAAGTTTTACAGCGTGCATCAACGGTGGAGTCCACTGAGCTCCGAAGCGGTTGAGTACACGCCCGATGAATTGCTGAGCAAGGGAAGTGATAATCCTCGCCACGTGGTCACCGTGCGGAATCAGCAATACGTTCTGCCGCTCAATCGCATGCCCTCGGATCGGACGCCTCTGGATACCAAGGGAGAATCGTTTGATTGGGGACCTTTCGATGTGCCTGACAACGACTTTGGTGACACCCAGATCACTAACTGGGCAATCAAACAATTACGGGCTGGGTCGACAAAGCCACTTTTTCTGGCGGTTGGTTACTACCGTCCACACCAGCCACTCTGGGCACCCCGGCGTTTCTTTGAGCGATTCATAAATGATCCCGCAGCGTTACCTGTTGTGTTGGAAGACGATCTGGAGGACTTGGGGAAGTCCGCACGGAGGTGGGCTGTCGAGCCAGTCACTTCGGGCACGCATAAGACGGTGCGCCGATTCCATCAGTGGCGTGCAGCCGTCGAGGGTTATCTTGCTTGCGTGAGCTATGTCGATCATGAGATCGGTCGATTGCTGACTGCTTTGGACGAGTCCTCGATAGCAGAAAACACGCTGATTATCTTGTGGTCAGACCACGGTTGGCACCTCGGAGAAAAACAGCACTGGGGCAAGTGGACAGGGTGGGAACGATCGACTCGTGTGCCACTGATTGTGGTGCCACCACGATCGAGTCAGAAGAAGCTTGCAGCATCAGGGCAGCGATGTGATCGGCCGGTTAACCTGATCGATCTATATCCTACCTTGATCCAATTTTGTGGTTTGGAAAATCCACCACACAAGCTTGACGGGCAATCGTTGGTTCCTTTGCTGGAAAAACCTGATTCGACGGCGGAGCGATCTTCCATCACGATGTTTGGACCAGGTAACGCTTCATTAAGAACTGATCGATGGCGATTCATTCGGTACGCAGACGGTTCAGAAGAGTTGTATGACTTGACGCAGGATCCTCGTGAGTGGGTGAATCTTGCGGGGAACTCCGTTCATGTTGAACGTCTGGCGGTTTTGCGATCCAAAATCGCTCCCTTTCTTTTGGTTCCGGAAAAACGATGAAATCTTCACTTGGGAACAATGTATCCACTAAGTTTGGAGCCGATCGGCGCAACTTCAAAATTGTCCATGGGTATGGTATCATGATAAGTCCCGGAGTAACCACATTGACAGGTCGCGATCACGAGCTGGACAACCCAGTTGCGTGAGACATTTAAAACTTTGCGTCTTTTTGAATTGCTTTTGTTGAGATGCGATGTTTGGGTGAGAATCCGCCGTGCAATGAGGGTTGAATCTGAATCTGGACTTTGAATATCAGTGCATCACGATGTGACTTAGCGTGAGACGTTTTGACGAGGGTTTTGCTGACGTGGTTGAGAGTAAATCGGGACGAATCCTGCCACCGTTAAACACAAGTTCACAGTGGTCAACACGCTCCAGTATGATCCTTGAGCTACAGGCGCCGTCTGCGCATCGTTGGAAAAGTTTTGTGCTGGTCTATTCCCCGCTGTTGAGGTTTTGGATTGAGCGTAAACAGGTCCCCGCGTCGGCCCAGGATGACATTTTGCAGGAATGTCTGAAGTCGATCTTCTTGGGGATTGGCGAATTCCGGCGTCACAAGTTTGAGGCGGGCAGTTTTCGCGGCTGGTTACGTACCATTGTGAATCGGCGTGTTGCTGATTACTTTCGGTCATCATCGAATCTGAAAAGTGCACCACCGGAGCTGTTGTTGGTCGCTGAGGCACGCGAGCAACGGGATCCCGCCGAACTGGTCGCAGAAGAGGTTGCTTTGAAAGAACTTGAAGCGAGGGCTCTGCATTTGATTCGTGAATCCACCGCTGAAAGAACTTGGCAGATGTTTTGGCTCAGCACTGTTGAGCAGCAGCCGACTGCCAAGATCGCGGAGCAGTTTGATGTCACACCTGCAGCGGTGAGGGTTGCAAAGGCTCGTGTCATCGGGCGTCTCAGGAAAATGTTCGTGGATTCAGCGAGCCAGTGTGAGTCGTGATGATGGTGTGAAAACAGAATCCTGGACCGCTATCCTCGATAACTCGCTACAAGGTGTTACGCCTGTTCGATAGATAGGATGAGGGTAGTAAGGTTTTGTTGTAAAAACACTTTTTCCGGCCAATTGAGAAGATGGCAAATCAAAATTGCCCGACTCAAACTGATCTGACACGCATGGCAACAGGGGTGCTGCACACCCGACTGAGCGAGGTAAGTGCACATGTGGAGTCCTGTGAGAAATGCGCCGGTTTGCTGGCGGAAATCATTCAGCAGACGGATTCGCTGGAATCTCGGCTTGCTCGCCTGACGCTCGAGGACGTGGATGCTGCCGGCTCAAAGATCGAATCCGAGGTCCTTTTGCAGGTCACGAATTCTGATTCATGGCTGTCGCCACAATCTTATGAATTGGCACAGCAGACGGCTCTGTTCTCGACGCCCTGTCAAGTTGGTCAGTATGAGCTTCATGGGTTGATTGCGCCCGGTGGGATGGGCGAGGTTTACAAGGCGACTCACTCACGACTAAAACGCGAGGTGGCTGTTAAGGTCATTCGTCGAAATCAGCAAGACAGTCCGCGGTTCTACGAAAATTTTCTTCGTGAAATTGAGACGGTGGGCCAGCTGGAACACCCCAATATGGTGCGAGCCTACGATGCTTTGGAGTACGAGGGATATCTGTTTCTCGTCATGGAATTGTTGGCGGGTGATTCGTTGCAATCACTTGTTGGTAAAGGACGTTGCCTCGCCGTTGGCGAACTGTTGGATGTGATGATCGGGGTCTGTAAGGCAATTGCACATTTGCATGAAAATGGTTATCTGCATCTTGATATCAAACCCGCAAACATCATGCTTCTCGATACGGCAACAACCAAGTTGATCGACTATGGTCTTGCCATCAGGCAGGAAGTCGTCAGTCAAGAGGGTGGAGTGCAGTATGGGACTGTGGGTTACATGCCACCTGAGCAACAGGCCTCCGGGTTGGTTGACCGACGAAGTGATGTTTTTTCTGCTGGTAAGGTGTTCCAATTTCTGTTGGTCAATGCCGTTGATGATGCTTTGATCAAGGATGCTCCACTGGTCCAGCATGAACTGCAAGCACTCGCTGACAGGATGACCGAGGAAAATCCAGATGCCCGTCCCCAACAAGCCTCTGAAGTATTGCATGCTCTGCTTGAAATAAAACAGACAATGCAGGAACGTTTCGGTGATCAGCCGCTACTCGAAGATGCGATGAAGGCCAAGGCTCGCACTGGAGTGGGCCGAGTTCTCGGTTCATTGCGTCGATACTCAGCTGTGCTGCTGTTGATTGTGATTGCCACATTGCTGTTGTTACGCGCTTTTACACCGGATTCCAATCAGGTAAACACACGCTCCCTTGGCGATTTGACCAACAGCATTGGGATGCAACTCAATGTGGTGCCAGAGGGAGAATTTCTGATGAATGCTGAATGCAAATTCAAGCGGGAATCGTATTCTGTCAATCAAGTCACTGTGATCAAACGCCCTTTTTATATCGGTATGCAGGAGGTAACGCAGCAGCAGTTTCGTGAGGTGATGGGTGAAAATCCCAGTGAGTTCAAGGGTGAGAATTTACCCGTCGACAATCTCACATTTGCTCAAGCACGTGAGTTTTGCCGTCGGCTTTCAGATCGACCAGCGGAAAAAAACGCCGGTCGTGTTTATCGGCTTCCAACGACTACCGAGTGGGAATATGCGTGTCGAGCCGGAACCACCACGACATTCAGTTTTGGCGAGGAAGATTGGCAGATTGATCTGCATGCCTGGTACAACGGCAACGCCGGTTCATCGCATGTCGTTGGAGCAAAACGCGCCAATGCGTGGGGATTGTATGACATGCACGGCAATGTCAGCGAGTTTTGTGTTTTGGGCGGTGAATTGCGTTCCCTTTTTTCTGAGCTTGAAGGCTCAGGGGACTGTTGGGCATGGTCGGGAGGGTCTTGGGCTGTCAATGCAGACCAATGCCGCTCGGGGGCTTACGAGATTCCCATTGTGCAGGATTCGGCCTGGTCATCGCATGGACTCAGGGTGGTGTGCAATTTGTTGCCTCAGGAGAAGACCGAGGTAGAGTCTGAAGTAAAGGTCTCAACAAAACTTTACTCCATCAAGTTGGATTTGCGCGGTGATGCTGAGCCAGTTCCGATCAGAATAGAGAATGCAGTGATCTATCGAGAGGAGAATACGACTCATTATTGGACTCCGGATAAACTCAATGAGTGGGCAGAAATAGAATACCGCCTCGATTTACCGTCGCCCATCGAAGCGGTCGTCGATTTCGGTAGATTCATTTGGGTCTATAACGAACACTATTTTCCCGTTTTCGATCCACTGGCTCAGGGAACGCTGGAGGTTTCAAGCGATGGAAAGACTTGGCATGTTGTCTTTCATAGTCAATCCGGGACACCGTTGATTGATCGCCGTACCTCCGTGTTGCCACTGCTGAAGGGATCAAAGGTGGTCCACTTGAAAGCGAAACTCTTCGCTTCTGTTCAAGGAAAACAGGTGTGTTTTACACAGTTCTTGCGCTGTGATGATGAGCGGGAGCCGCACCACTTGCAGTTCTTGTTGCGATCCGATGACGGCGAGGCGGGACAGACCCCGGCAGGGTTCAATCCGGCACCTCAGGGAGCGGCACCTCAGGGAGCGGCTCCATCGCAACCGTGAACCACGGTCTTCTCAGGCAGTACCGTTTTTTTGACGGGAGTTCGCAATGGGGCTCTCGCACCGCCGCTGCCCCAGCAAACCAAATCTTATGCTGATTGATCACTGTTGTTCACGTCGCCACTTTGGCTGGCTTTGAAAGTACGGAACCAGCCTGTTGACGTGAAGACGCACCTTTGGAGTTACGCATGTTTGCAAACAGCTCTGGCTTCTCAGTTGAATGGTGAACCCGGGAAGACTTTGACAAGTGCATCACCAAAGAGTTCGACCTGTTGACGAAAACAATGTCGTGAAGGCTGGGCTTGAGTGGAAAATAATCAATGAGCCCCCAGGGGACTGGCTATCAATATTATGGTGTGAACCGATCAGCCAATGCCTTGCTATTGTTCGAGTTGCTCAGCTGCCTGTGAGTCCCTGCATGGCAATTGTGATGGTGATCCATTGACTCTCTTGGCACCGATATTGGGCCTCCACATCCCTTGTGCGATCCAAATCAATCAGGGTTAGACAGGTCTCGCTAAAGCGGCCTGATGCATTGGCTCTTGTGGTACCCACATCAAACATCGGGGATGCGCTGCCTGAAGATGAACAGAGGCAGGAAAGGTTCAAGTAGAACTTGCACATCACGTGAGTCTTTGGTTTTAGGGGTGGCATGGCGTCGCGCGTTATCAAATTGTTTTCACATGACTCAGCATGGATGACTCAGCAGCATGTCCGGTTCTCTCGATCTGATTTCGCTGCTACCGTTGCATGGTGAGTCCGATTTTCTATGGGTTCGTGAATTGGGCTCGCGAAGCGGTTGCCGATCGTGATGGATTGCAGTCAGGTATCCGCGAAATGAAGAACCTGCTGTGTTGAATTGCGATCAAATGGGGGGCATGGTGGGTTTTCGGTATTTATTTTCCTGATAACACTGCATGGACCGCTTGTTTGGTCAGGTTTTTGAGCCATTGACCGGTAGGAGCGATCTGGGCGAAAAACGGGCGCCGCACGTATCTATCGAGAGGTTCTTGGCAATCAGGCAACCTGCTGACGGGATGAGGGGACAGGGCGCTACTGGAATCATGGATCATCAAAAATGAGCCTATTTGAAAAAGCGAGACGATTCTTTCAGGCTAGCGATGGGAAAGAGCACACGCTCGGTCCAGCGTTTCAGTATCACGATGCGCATCTGCCCACGCTCTGGTTGTTGGGAAAAACAGGAGCCGGTAAGTCGACTTTAGTCCAGTCGATCACCGGTAATACGCAAGCAGAGATCGGCAAGGGCTTTCAGCCTTGCACGCAGACTTCAACCAAGTTTGGATTCCCTGTGGTGAAACCGGTGCTCCAGTTTCTGGACACTCGGGGGCTGGGTGAATCTGGATATGATGCCACAGAAGACATTGAGGTGTGCACGCGACAGGGTCATGCTCTGATTCTTGTCATGAAACTGGGGGATACCGAACAGCGAGATGTTCTGAGTGCTATCAGACAGATCAAATCCAGTAAGAAAATCGTGAATTACCTGCTCGTCCATACGGCTTCACAATCGGTATCTGACCTGCATGAACGACAGCGTTTGGTACAGTACAACTGCGCGCAGGTTCATAAAATACTGGGTCGTGAGGTTCCATCGGTGCTGGTTGACTTCAAGTTGCCCGGGGGAGGTGTGGATGGGATGGAGGATCTGGTCCATGCGTTGTCTGCAATGCTACCGATCATCTCGGTCCTATTGAAAAAACAGCAATGCAGTGATGAAGAAGTCCGCAAATTTCAGGAACTCCAGACTCAGGTGCTTTGGTACTCTGGCGTTGCTGGAGTTTCAGATATCGTACCGGGGATTGGCTTGGTTGCTGTGCCGGGCATTCAGTGGAAGATGCTGCGAGATATGGCTGATTCATACAACATGAATTGGAACAAGGCTGCCTTGGCTGAGTTGTTGGGGGCCTTGGGCGCGGGTATCGGAGTTCGCTATTCAATGAAATTCGGGACCCGTCAAGTTGTCAAGTTCCTGCCTGCGTGGGGACAGACGTTGGGAGCTGCCAGCGCGGCTGTGATGAGTTTCTGTACCACCTATGCAATCGGACGCGTGGCATGCAAATACATGTATCACAGGAATCATGAAGAGGATGTGTCGGATGAGGAATTACGAGCACTCTTTCATTCCGCTTTTGACAGTGTGAAGACACTTGCCAGGCAAGAACTTACCGGCAGCGGTGATTCCGCTGATCGTTTCGTTCAGAAAAGTGCAGTCGTAGCAGGATCAAACAAGGTTGATCCTGGCAAGCGAGGAGAATGAGTTGAAAATCAATACGATCCTTTCGCGTCAAGTTGCTCCCCTGCTGATTGTCAGTGTTGGTTTGCCAGTTTTGGTTTTGGCAGGCGTTGGTCTTTATTTTATTTTCCAGCAGGGTTATCTGCTGTGGTTCCTCGCAATTTTGGCTGCGGTCAGTTTGGTCACAAGGCTTCTGTTGTTGTGGTTCCATCGACCCAGTGTCAGTACATCGGTTCAAGACGAGTCGGTAGTCGAACCATCACTCGATTGGTCCGTGCAGGAGCATGAAATCTGGATGCGGGGCAATGTGCGCATTGACGGCCTACTGATTGAAAATGATGAATGGACCGGTTTGCAAAATCATGCAATCTGTATTGTCCGGGGCACGGCCCAAGAGTACGGCTGCACTGAATGGGATTTTTCGGTACCCGCCTCCCTGAGAATGTTTGAGGAGGTGAGTCGTCGTTATCGGCAAACATTGCAGACACATGTTCCGTTTGTCGAAGCGGTCAAAGTTTCTCACCTTCGCTACGCCGTGCAGAATCAGGACAAAATCGGGCGGTTTGGAAAAACCTACCGTGTTGCTCGAAATTTCTGGCGTGGTTTCCGATTACTGAATCCGGCTGCGGCAGTTGCATCAGAAGTTCGTGATTACATCACAGGTGAATTGTTTTCCAAGGTGAGTCTTGAAACACAATGGCAGCTCAAGAAAGTTTTTCTTCAGGAAGTCTTGTCTGTTGCAATTGATCTGTACAGTGGCAGATTCAATGTCGACGAGGCAGATGTGCAACCTGCGAACGTCACCGAACAAGATCGTTCGCGGATGGCGATGCCGTTGGACCCCGTTCGTATAGCGATCGTTGGGCAAGAAAATTGCGGTAAGTCATCACTGATCAATGCATTGCGTGGTCAAGTCAATGCGCAGGTTGATGTACTTCCAGCGAACGGCAGTACCACCGTCTACACCTGCTCGATCGATGGAGTAGAGCATCTGCATTTGGCAGAATTGCCCGCAATCAATGCGACAAAACCAAGGATGGAGGAGTTGGTATCCGAACTGACGGAATCAGATATCGTGATTTGGGTTTTGAAAGCAGATCAACCTGCACGGGCGCTCGACGCAGGCTTGTACTCCCAATTCGAAGAATATTATCGCCAAAAAGAATCGATGCAGAACAAGCGGCCCATTCTGATTGGTGTGTTAAGTCACGTTGATGTACTGGATCCATCAACACAATGGAATCCGCCCTACGACTTTGAAGATGTTAGTGTGGAAAAGGTGCGTACCATCAATCAGGCGCTACAATACAACCAGCAGTTGCTGCCATTTGAAGCAATCATTCCGGTTTGTTTGTCGTCGGACAAGTCAGATTACAATCTTGATCAGGTGGTGAGTTGTCTCGAACAGAACTATCAAGCTGCGATTCAGGTGCAGTTGAATCGCCGAGGCAGAGAAGCACGTCAACGCGATTTGAGCGTGACAGCGCAGGGGAAGAGACTGGCAAAAACCGGCCACGCACTTTTCAGAAAAGTAGTCCATGGATAAAGGGTCTTCTTGATGAATGCGGCGGTGCACTGTTACTGCATTTCCACACTCCGATTTTGTTGTGGGAGAAGGTCGTGAAGTCAGCTTGATTGTGCGGTGTGGCTTGTCCGTTTGCCTCTTTTTCGCAGGCTGCGGTTTTGTGTGGAGGGAATGGTGATGGATAGGAAGCATGTATTTAGCAAACGGCGGGTTTCCCGGTTGAATCCGATTGTCATCGGTGGTTGTGCAAGATCGGGGACGACGTTGCTGCTGTCAGTGCTTTCATGCCACCCTGAAATTTACGCGATTCCTGTTGAGACGCAGGCCCTGTGCCCAACGGCTTATGATTCAGAACCGTCGTTCAGCGTTTCGTTGGATACTGCCGCGATCGAACGACATTTGCAAGGTGGCAAACGACTGTCGCAGTGTCGATATTGGTGCGAAAAGACACCCAAAAATGTGTTGTTTTTTGGCAGGATAATCAAGCGTTTTGGCACGAACCTCCGCGTCCTGCATGTGGTTCGTGACGGCAGGGATGTTGTTTGTTCGGTACACCCGAACGCTCCCGATCGGTGTTGGGTTGCGCCGCAGCGTTGGGTCGGTGAAGTCAAGGCTGGGCTGGCAGTGGAGGGACATCCGCAAGTCATGATGGTGCGATACGAAGACCTTGTCTTGCGTTACTGCGACACGGTTCAGGATATCCTTGCCTTTTTATCACTTGAGTCTGTTCCGCAGATGAATGATTACCCGATGAATGCAAGCGTTTTGAGTGACAATGGCTGGTTTGAACCAGCCAGGGCGATCAATTCGAATTCGGTGGGACGCTGGCGAGACTCGTTGCAACGGGATCGAGTTGAGCGTCTGTTGGCAGAACCTGGGGCATTGGAACTATTGTCACGATTGAAATATGACGCAACAGGAAATTGATGGAATGTGTCGATTCACTGTGATCTCTTATCACACACCTGCTTTCCAAGGTTTCGCTGGCGGATTAAAGGCCGACTGCGAACGCCTGGGGTACCCGTTCCACTGCTTGTCACTGGATTGTGAGTTTAAAACTTTAATTCAGGCATTTGATTACAAGATTTCGTTCATCCGCGAGATGGTTGAGCGTTACGGCAGTGTCCTCTGGTTGGATGTGGAGTGTCGCATTGCTCGCCCCGTTCCCGATTCGTGGGCTGGTCCGTTGATCTCAACCTATGCCACAGGTAAATCGAGCGGTTTTTCATCAGGGGTGTTGATGTTTGATCAGCGACATTTGGAGATGATTGATTTGTGGATGAAGTACGCTGTGAAGTACCCGCGTTATCCCGATGACTTTGTGTTGGATTTTCTTGCCAATGCGGTGGGGCTGGATTTTCACCAGATTCCGCTTGAGTTTTATGATCGTCAAACGACCCACCCTGTTGCCCGTGGTCTTTGGGAAAATAACCACACCATTATCCAGCACCCAACGATCAACCGGTGGCGGGAACCCATCAAGTATCGAAAAGCATTCAATGGAAATCCATGGAGTCGCAGGTCCCGACGTGAAGTTGTTTCGCGACAAAGGAAAGCAATCTTCTATCGCAACTTTGGTGGTGATTTTGAGTCCATTCAGAAACGGATGGAAATCGGTCAGGAGGTTGAGTTTCGTGAATCAGGTTGGGTTTTTGATTCGATCCAGCAGCGGTATGCTCCCGAATTGTATTGGCCAGATTGCCCTGACGATTACACGACCAAGCCCCGTACGTTTGCCAAGTCGCGGGATGCGTTTTATCAACAACCTCATGCCAAAAAATCGTATCGAACTCTTGCAAAACAGAGCATGCGGCTCGATGCCGTCGATGCGCAGAAATATGGTGTGACTGAAACAATGCCGTCTTCAGGGCTAAGGGCTATTTGGAATGGTTGGTTTGGGTAAGCTTGCGGCGGACCCGGATATACTGGTCTGGGCTGATCGCATGGGACTGGTTTTCTGGGACTGGTTTTCTGGGACTGGTTTTCTGGGACTGGTTTTCTGGGACTGGTTTTCTGGGACTGGTTTTCTGGGACTGGTTCCTCGTGTCCTTACCTTGACGGATGTGGGGTGTGAAAATGAGTTATGACGCAACGGGAAGTTGTGAACCATGATTCGGGAAAACCAAGAAAAGGCATGAGCATGAGTGGCAAGCCAGTTCTGTTGATGATCGTTGAGCGGTTTCCACCAGACATTGGTGGCGTTGCACGAAGTTCGTTTCGTACGGCGGTCGCGTTGACACACCTGGGTTGGGATGTCCATGTGCTCGCGTGGACAAAGACGCTGGCTCCGGGAGTGCTTGAAAGCACTTGTCCGGGTGAGGATCCTGATTTTCAGCATAGTTCTGATTCATCAAACTTTGCTGGTCTGAAGCGACTGACGTTGCATCGCCTCGGTCTTTTTTCAAATATGGATCTCTCAATGCAGCATACAACCAATGTGCTGGAATGGCTGCACAGTAGCGTGGGGTATTCAGCCACCTGGGGGCACTATGTTTATCCTGCCGGGTACATGGCTGTTGTTTTCGCAGAAACAGAAGGGATTCCTTCGACTGTCAGTGCAAGGGGGAATGACATCGATCGCCTGATGTTCCCCCCCGGAGACTTTGCCCGCCTGATGTGGACGTTGCAGCGCGCTACCGCTGTCAGTTGTGTGTCGAAAGAGTTGGCCAGTAAGATCGAGATGTTGCTGGGAAATCGAATCGACCCGGTGGTCGTGAGTAATGTTGTCGACCCGGAGGTGTTTTTCCCAGAGGGCCGCGACAGTCAGTTGGCATTATGCGAATCGCTGGGGATTGGGCGTGATGAGCACGTGCTGGGTTTTTGCGGTGAACTGCGACATAAAAAAGGTTTGCCCTTCATCCTTGCCGCGCTGCGGGAATCGCAACGTGTTGGTCCCACGTGTCTGCTTGTGATTGGAGCAGTTCGCCCCCGAGAGCAGGCGCAATTAGCGACTTTCGCTGCCGAGTTTCCGGAGATTGCAAAACGGATCGTTATCACAGGCCATCTTGAGCAACAGTCGGAGGTTGCCAGGCATTTCCAGCTTTGCGATGTGGTCCTTCAACCATCGCTGTGGGACGGGTTACCCAATGCGGTCCTGGAAGCGATGGCGTGTGGGAAAATCGTGGTTGCGAGTGACGCGGGTGGGATCCCCGAAGCCATCGTCCACGGTAAGACGGGATACTTGATTCCTAAAGCACTGCTGCATAATCTGGGCAAGGCTGTGCAGGAGGTTCTTTGTATGTCATCGGCTCAAAGGTGCGCTGTCGAAACTGCTGCCAGAGATCAGGTGTTAACGCAGTTCAACAGCCAGCAGGAAGCTTTGCAGCTAACTCGTTTATTGCAACGCCTGAGTGATGGCGAGCCAGATCAGAACAATCGT
>PKCN01000331.1 GCA_002862205.1 Planctomycetaceae bacterium
AACGCTCAACTTGAGCAAATCACCTTGCATCTCTAACTCATCAATGTAGAAACTGTCTGATTTGCGAGAGAACTTTCCGCTTGAATCGACTTTCAGGTGAAGCGGATTTTCAGCACCAGACCCTGCAACGGATGCAGTTGCTGTCGCGTCATCGTAATCAAAGTTGGCATCGCTTACGCTCTGCGATCGCCTTGGATTATCTTGTCCACGTGAGCAAGCGACACAGGGCAGTACCAACAAAGCCAGAACAAGACAACGTAACATTTTGAGTACCTGACTCGAATACCTGACTCGAGTACCTGACACGAGTACCTGACACGGCGCGAGAACCAGTTTCTCACACGACTGCCGAATCGCCGAACATCGCCAGCGAGGGAGTGCCGATATCAAGGCAGTACGTTTCAAGGTGGCTGATCTTGGGCTCTTTTGCTGAGACGAGGGCGAGCAGCCGCAATCAAGATGTTGCAACTCCTGTCTTGATTGGCCTTTGGGCCACCAGCCCGCACCATTTCCATGACCTGACAGCAAGAGCATTTCACAAAAAAACACGCCAAGCAAATCACTGGCGTGTTTTCGTTTTTAAAGTAATGGACTCGCGTTGATTACTTTTCGACGACCCAGATATTCCGAAACACAACTGGATTACTGTGATTCTGCAGGAAGAGTGAATCCTGCTCAGGCCCTTCTCCGTGACGTCCTGGAGTTCCATGCGTCAACTCAAGATCATCATGGATTACAAATCCGTTGTGTTTGATAGTTGCTCGGGCGTTTTTCGTCTTTTTGCCATCGGCATCATATTTTGCAGCTGTAAAATCGATGTCATACGTCTGCCATGCAAGGGGCGGCAGGCACATGTTCACAATCGGCTCCGAGATGGAATAAATTCCACCGCACTCATTGTTCTTTCCATCGAGCCCGAACGAATCAAGCACCTGCAATTCATAGCGACTCTGCATATACACGCCACTGTTCCCACGACCTTGCCCTGAAGACTTGGGCATGAACGGGGTTCTGAACTCAATGTGCAGTTGGTGATCGCCCAATTTCTTTTTACTGGCACAGTTGGTCGCTCCCAACCATTTACCTTCAACCAGTTTTCCATCCTGAAAGTTGTCAGCCGAACTTCCATCGAACAACACGATCGCACCCTTGGGTGGTTTCTTGCCGAGGGTATCGCTCTTTCGCTCAACTTTTTTCAGCGTTCCCAGTTCCTGCCCGTTGACCTGAACGGCAATTCCCCCATCTCCAACAACCAAATCAGCTCTCTCTGTCTTTGCAGTAATCTTCCCATCCTCTGACTTGGCTTCGATTGTGGTTTGACCATCCCCCCGGCTCCAACCATCACCAGGCAGCCCGCCCTCAAAACCAACGATCCTGAATTTTCCATCACCCAAAGCAATGACTTGCCCACCGTAGGTTTTGATACCATCGGGGGTTTCAACGCTTCCCTTGTACTCGCCCTGCAGGGCAAAATCAGGGCCTGCTTTGGCAGGGTCGGTGAAGGCTTCGCCGCCAGCACCCAAAGCCACTCCAGTCAAGGAACCAAGTAACGCCCAAGTTCCAAACGCACGAACGATGTGTTGTAAATTCAAGGTGGGACCTCTTCTCATCATGTAAAAACGGGAATCTCAGAACACAGCATACCGGGGCATCGGTGGACACGGTGCTGCAGACCAATATTTTCTCGGGTTTTGACCACTGGTGATCACATGATCGCTGGCCGTAACAGAGGAATTTTCACTGACAGTTCACGGTCACGAAAAAGGCACCGTCATTCGTAAAATTGTGTCTGGACAATCGTTCACGGCATGATTTACGGCTCAAATTCGATCCAGACCGTCCTTGCGTTTGGGCCCCGTTGGCTGGCAAGGTTCAGCCGTTAGGTGCCTGCACCGCAAACAGGTTTCCAGTGGTTCGCAGATAAATCACGCCCTGTGAAATCGCGGGGCTGGCAAAACATGGTTGCCCCATTGAGTTACGCGCCTGAACTCTGAATTCGGGTCCGGCCGCCACAACGTAGACCGTGCCATTTTCTGAAGCGCAAAAGATTTTGCCATCCCCAGCAACCAAGGATGCAATCATCGACGCCCCTGACCCCAACCGTTTTTCGTAGATTTTTTCCCCATTTCTGGCATTGAAACAACGCAGAATACCGCTTGAGCTTCCCAAGTAGAGATAGTCGCCATAGACAACCGGTGTGGACATGTAAGAGCCACCTTTCATCGTGCTCCAAACAATCCCATCACTCTTGTCCAGCTTGCCGGACTGTTCTCGATCATCTGTGGGGGTAATGTCTCCGCTGGCGTCAGGTTCCACCACATAAATGGGCGATTGGGCACCATGAGCGTTGGTGATGAAGATGGAACCATGTGCTTCAAACGGAGTTGGCACCGGATTATCACCTCCACCATGAATCCGCCACAATTCATTTCCATTTTCGAAATCGTACGCCACAATCCAGGGCCATCCATTGATCACCACCTGCGTGCGTGCAGGGTGCGAAAAAATTGCGGGCGTTCCCCAACTCCGCTCACAGTCATCATCTCTTTTCCGTCTCCATACTTCTTGCCCATCGGAGAGTCGTAGCACCGCAACAAACGGCTCACTGGGGTCATCACAAATCACAGCGATACGATCCTTGTGAATGGCAGGCGAACTGGCGTATCCCCACCCGATGCCATATTTACTGATATTGATCACACCAAGATCACGACTCCAGATACGCTTGCCCTGCAAGTCAAAACAGTGCAAGCCTTCTGAACCAAAGAAGGCCACCAGCCGATCACCGTGGACAGCAACACTGGTATTTGCGTGCGTTGCCTTAGCGTGCCGGGTCGCTCTTGGCGTTCCACGGTGCGCCACAGAACGCCACAGTTCCTTACCAGTTGTCTTGTCATAAGAAATGACGACCCAACTCTGGGTCCCGTTATCATCTGCAGCGTCCGGGCGTCCACCTCGTCCAACCTGCAGGGGTGCCTCGCCCTCTTCAGCAATCGCAGTTGCGACCAAGACTTGATTGCCACAGACCACTGGACTTGAATGCCCCAACCCGGGAACTTTCGCACTCCAGAGGATTCCCTTGACCTGACCCTGCTCAGGGTCGGCATTCCACGAAACGGGCAACGGATACCCCTCTGCGATGCCCTTCGCCCCCACGCCGCGAAACGAGGGCCAGTCGGCATTGTCCGTGTCGACATCTGGTTCGACTGCTTCAGCGCAGAACGACATCGTGAACAGCATAAATACAGAGAGCGATTTGAATCGGTAAGTTTGCATTGAGATCCCTCGATTACCGCTTTGCACGGCTATAAAAGATACGGTTCAAAGAGCCCGAATTGGCAGTCACGATATCGCGAAACCCATCTCCGTCCAGGTCCCCTACATCCAGCCCATAGGTTACTCCCGTCTCATTTCCAAAACGCATTTCCTGAAATGCCGTCGCGGTCCCATCATTAAAATACACAGCGTTGCTCTGCGCTACGTTTCCGACCACCACATCGAGTGATTGATCATTATTCATATCGGCGATCCGAATTGCATAGGTTTGCCCGTCGGGTCGACCAAACGAGATCCCCTCAGCAAACTTTCCTGAACCATCACCCAGGTAGACAGCATTGGGTTGCCCGATGTTGCCTGCAACCAGATCCAGTTTTCCATCTCCGTTGAGATCACCCACCGCGATCGCCCGATTTTCATCGCCTTGGGATCCGAAACGGACTTTGGTCTGAAATCCCATTTGACCGTCATTCAGGAGCGCGTAACTGTGCTGACCATCACGGTTGGCCAACACCAAATCACGGTGTCCATCCTGATTCAAATCACCCACAGCAACACTGATCGTTGAATCACTGGGACCACCAAAAGCGATTGCATTCTCAAAAGTGGCATTCCCAGCGTTAAGAAAAATCTGATTGGGTCTTCCACGACTGGTAGCAAGAATATCAACATCCTGATCACCATCGAGGTCTACAAGCGTCAAGCTCCGAACGCTGCTCAGACCACCGAATATTGCTCCTGGAACGAAGCGGCCACGACCATCATTGAGCATCACTTGGCTGGGTGCCATGTCATTGCCGACCGCAATATCGAGGTCGCCATCGCCATCCAGATCAGCAACTTCGGTGGCATAGGTCGTTCGTAGTTCTTCCCCCAGTCTGCGTTGCACATTGAATCGTCCTCGCCATTGATTGAGGAACAAAAAGTTCTGCTGTGGCCAATGTCGCCCGTTCGCCACAGCAACATCCAAATCACCATCAGAATCGAAATCACCCAGGCGTGCCGAGGCCGACAAATTAGCCTGTGTACCCAGCGTGGCTCTGCTGCTGCTGAGAAATTGACGTGGTTGGGCAGCCCACCCCGTCACGGCAGCGCACATGAAGGCTGCAACCCATAAGCCCTGTAATTTCAAACCCTGTAATTTCATTCGATTTGGCTTCCCATGGCAAAGTCTCTCCATTGCTGCCCTTAGAAGCCCAGAATGTACAGGATATTTTCAAATACAACCTGAACACTGGCGAACAATTGCACGGATTTTTCTCAGCGTTGTGGTATGTGATAAACGGGCAAAGCTGGTCTAAGGCAGTCGTGTTGTCGCATCTCAGAAGCAGCAAAGCCATGCAGGCCGGCTCAACTCTGATAATAATGGGTAAATAAGGATGGCCAAAGCAAATGCACCGTGACCAAGGCAGCAAAAACACGCGGTCCCAGCTACTTTTTTAAAAGTGTTGTGTTCCCTTCACCCGAATTTTCACCGAGTTACCCGATGCCCTCATTGAAATTTGCTCTTTCGATCGCCATCCGATCACTTGTGTGCTGCCTGTTTGGCTTCATCACCATCATCGCGACCACGCACATGCACGCTGCGGATCCTGGCGACAAGAAACTCAAGATTCTGCTGGTCGCTGGCGGATGTTGTCACGATTACCCGGCCCAGACCCAATTACTGAAAGAGGGCCTCGAAAAACGAATCAATTCGGAAGTCACGGTAGTACTGAGTTCCGACACCAGCACCAAAGCCACTTTCAAGATCTATGAGTCAGATGATTGGGCCAAAGGCTATGACGTCGTGATTCACGACGAGTGCTCCGCAAACGTGACAGACAAGCCATACATCGGCCGCATTCTGAATGCTCATCGCAATGGCACCCCAGCCGTCAATCTGCACTGTGCCATGCACAGCTATCGCTACGGAAACTTCCGTGCTCCCGTCGACGTCAATGCAGACAATGCCGGGTGGTATGAGATGTTGGGTGTTCAATCGACCGGGCATGGTCCGAAAACACCGATTGACATTATCTTCGAGGACAAAGAGCACCCCATCACAAAAGGGCTCAAGAACTGGAAAACCAACAACGAAGAACTTTACAACAATGTTCGCATCTACAGTGGCGCATCGGTGCTGGTAAAAGGTGACCAAACCATGCAACCGAAGAAAAAAGAGCTGAAGGAAAACCCCAATGCCAAACCTCGAAAAGCCAGCGCGGTGGTAGCCTGGACCAATGAATACGGTCCCAAAAAAACTCGCATCTTCAGCACTTCACTGGGCCATCAAAATGAAACGGTCGCCGACGAACGCTATCTCGACTTTGTCTCACGAGGCGTTCTCTGGGCAACTGGCAACCTCAATCGCTAGTCTTTCCGGGCACTCACGATCAGCAAGCATCCACATGACGCAAGTCGCAATGGCAACGGATGCGATAGTCAATTTTCCTCTTTCGATGTCCCGACCTGTACAGGGTGGTCAATCACTGCGCTGTTGGACGAATCGTTTCGCACGCCGTCAACGCGGCATGATGCATCGCATCGGCCGGTGAACCGCAAGCGGTTCTTCGCGAAGACACGATAACCAGCATCGAGCCCATGAGAAATGCCCGGCAGCCTGGTTAGCGCAACTAGCGATCCAAAGCCAACAGCGGTGTAAAGTCGCCGAAAAACCTCAACACCGGTGATCCAATTGCCATTGGGCAATCGCCCCTGGATCTCATCCATGAATTCCCGCATGGTTTTCTGGAATTGGTGAGGCATGAATTCATCGCTGCTGATATCAGTGAAGCGAATGCGTTGCCGTCTGTCCAACCTTCGCAGCAATTTGATTTCCCGCATGCAGAGGGGACACTCACCGTCAAAAAACACTTCAACTTGCCATTCCGCAGCTTGGTCTGACATGGAACCCGTTCGCCTCGCAAAGGAAGGTATCGCCCGAATGCTGTAAATTTCTGGCCTGCGTCGGGCACGCCGTCGCTGGTAAGTGCACTATAGAAGCGGGTCCAATCCAGTCGCCAACTGCAAGGTTCCAATCTTGGCGAAGTACCTGTATTGCGAAAGAAACAAGCTATCGCAGCTGAAAGACTTCGTCGCCCACAACAGGACCAACACTTGACGTTTCGTGCATTGTGAGCATGCCCGTGGACCGCAGCATGGAATGAGACGTGAGTCATTGAATTTGCAGCCAGCGTGAAAATTGCTTTGAGCGAAGCAAGCCGTGCCTCAACACACCACCTCCATTCCACACCACTTGAGTCCTGAGAAATTGATCTCAGGGAACGAGCCATGATTCCTGCACGCTTCCTTTTCCACCGTATTCAAGGGAGGCTCGTACATGCCCTCCCTGTCGCAAGTAGAGCCAGTCCACCGTCTCCACCTGAGTACGGATCAAGCGAAAATTCTCTCGCCCCCGCTCTGACTCCGCCTGTTCAACGAAACGATCCTCGGTACTTGGCGGCAGCGGATTCGAGACTGCTTTACCAGGTGTCTCCACAGACAGATAAGCCGAACGACTCAAGAGACTGACGGTTTCCCATTCCGCATCTGCCTGCTTGTCGTTGACGACCCTTGCTGATCCCTGTAATCGCAACTGGATTTTGGTGGATGGATGATAAAATAACCAACAGACAGCCCCCCCACGAGATTCCAATTCATTGACCTTGGATGATCGAACATCCGTGTGACAGTCGATCGTACGTGCAGCAACATCACAGCGGCGTAACACTACCGTCCGACTGCTGGGACAAGGCCGCTCACCATCGATCGTGGAAATCGTCGTCAAACATCCATTGGTCCATGGATGCTTTGCCGAAGTCGCGGCCGCCGCAAGGCTTTGCCAAATCAAAGCGTCCAGCCCATCCAATGCTGATTCCGACGCAAGCAACAAATCAAACGCTGCCTGTAATCCCATCACTTGATACTCCCTGATCTCTGCAAGTACTCTTCATGGCCACTGAGCACCATGATTCTATTCTTTTTTACTTCACTTCTGCCTGGCTGCGAGTCTGGATCACTACGAATCTGCGGGGCGTTTTGCGGCTTGCTGCCGCCAACGCAAACTCTCACGATTCCATTTGTCCAGCGTATCAAACTCTCCGCCTTCGATCACGGTGGCCAGTGATATCGCCCGCCGGAGTTGTTGGTCATTCAATTGCTTGTAGGCAGTCAATCGACGATCAAGATGGTTATACCAACAATCCTGAAACAAATGATCAAGAATCACCCGCATGAAGCAATGATCTTCTTTCAATGCCCACCCCTTCATGCGGGCAATGGCAGGCAAAACATGCCGCGTCAGCTTCAAGTAACGTTCCTGCAACTCATAACGATGCAGCCGATCAGCGGATTTGTGCCCCATGAGTTCACGGTAGCGATCAAAATCCACGCCTTCTCTGTCCACGCCTTCTCTGTCCAAGCTTTCTCTGTCCACGCCTTCTCTGTCCACGCTTTCTCTGTCCACACCTTCTCCAATGACCTTGTGATGATTCGGACAACGGAAACACTCTCCCACCAACGACCGAAAACCGCCAGCCTCGGTAACGGCTCGCTTGGCATGCGTCGGGTATTGAGCACCATTCCGCCCTGAACCACCAAGCTAGCTCAGAGAATCCTCAGCAGCCCTGCAACCAAGAGTGACGGGGAAGTAAAAGCTTGTTCTGGGCAGGGCCCTTTCGCATGAAGAAATTGGAACCGGTTTGTGTCTCTGAATCCCAGCCTCGGGCGTTTTTCAGAAAATCCCGGTTCGTCTCAGGACCAAGGCTCACCACACCAACTCACCACACCCTAGGATGCAGTATCCTGCAAGGTGCAGACTGACACCTTGCCGAATCTACCCCACACTTGCCCATTCCCATGCAACATCCTCCATTGACCCGACGTCATCTGATCCTTGGTTCAAGCCTTTTGGCAGGCATCGGAGGCTTGCTGAATTCCACCTTGGGAAGATCGACGCATGCGACAATTCTGGCGGCCAACAAAACCAACGACATTCCCCTGACATTCAGTACATATGGGCTTCCCAAGTCAGGGCTGAACCAGGCGATCGATGCGATTGCTGATAGCGGCTACGACGGTCTCGAGATTTGCGTAGCACCCAATGCATTAACAGCCACCAAAAAACTCTCGCCTGTCCAACGCCGCGAAGCACGCATCCGCTTGAAAGATCGAGGTCTGATTCTGAGTTCATTGATGTCCCATCTTCAGCCATTGGGTTCCAGAGAGCAGCACTCCGGAGATCTGATTCAATTGAACCAGGATTGCATTCTGGCCCGCGAGCTTGCCCCCGATTCTCCTCCAGTGATCCAAACAGTGTTGGGTGGTAAAAGCTGGGATGTGTCCAAACAAAAATGTGTGGATCGGATTGCTGACTGGATCGCCATCGCCGAAAAGCATGAAGTGCCAATTGCGGTAAAACCACATCGTGGACACGCAATGTCGCGTCCATCCGAAGCCGCCTGGCTGATCGAAAAACTCAACAACTCAAAGTTTCTGCGTATGTGGTACGACTACAGCCACTTCATTTTCCGAGACATGCCGATGCAGCAGAGCCTGCAACAATCTCTACCCATCATGGCCGGCGTTGCCGTCAAGGATGCGATTGAAAGAGATGGAAAGATTCAGTTTCTGCTGCCTGGTGCTGCAGGAACGATCGACTACAAACGATTGTGCCAACGGCTGCATGCAGAACAATTCACAGGCCCCATCTGTGTGGAGGTCAGCTCTCACGTCTGGAAAAAACCTGACTACGACGCAACCTCAGCGTTACAAAAAAGTCATCGAGTCCTGTCTGCCGCCATGGCTGCGGCAAAGTCCTCCTGAGTTGGGTGAGTCTGACCAGAAGATCATTCTCCTGGATCTTCACACACCCCACCCAAATCAATGGCCCCCCCCGAGGTGGGCTCCAAACCTCAGTTACGATGCCATGCCACGACGACGGCGTGGCGCGAACGCAACTGCCAGACACTCTTTATCGAATCCCTCTGGTGTATCACCGCTGGAGCCGTACAGGTAGATCGCAGCTTGTGAAATTGCAGACAGAGCACTGGAGATCAGGGATACAACCAGGACAGCAATCACGCCAATCACAATCACGAAGATCCCAAGCGGTACGGAAACTCCAAGCAGAAATCCGCCGCCAATCACAAGGCCGATGCACGGCAGCATGGCAAGCAGAACGGCAAAGCCAATTCCTATATGAGCCCCCATCGACTCACCCCACGATTTTCTCAGGATTTCGCCTGAGCGTTTGACGGCTGTGATCGGCCCCACCTTTTCGACGACCAGCACCGGCACCACAAAATAAGTCAAGGCTGACCACGCCATCCCAATGAGGCTTGAGACGATCGCACCAACTCTCTCGCTGCGACTTTCAATCACGCGAAGCAGCAATCCGACGGACGCACTGACCAATGCCCAACCAGCAATCTGGGGCAGACGCGCCATCGAAGCCTTGATGCCTTCACCAACGGTTGGCTTTCCACCATAAAATCGCTTGATCGCACAGGCGATCAACGCACTGTTAAAGAACACGACCACAAAATAATTCACAAAGTAAAACAAAAACAACACCACGAGGTACAACGGGTTCTGCGTGTCAGCGTCCGCCCCGGCTTGTCCTTGCTGCTCAGCTTCGGCCACCAGGTCTGCTCCTCCACCTGCGAGCAGCAACGGAATTGCAAAAGTTGCCATCACCATGAGGCAGCAGATACCGCTCAAGAGCGGAAACATGATCAATTGCTTCTCTGATTTCAGAACTCCCCAACTCTGCTTGGCAAGTGAGAATCCTGTACCGATGCGTTGAAACATGATTTCTTCTCCAAAACTGCGAGGCAGCACTATCCAGCCGATTTAAAAATTCGATTGGCTAAATTCTAACATCCACCCACTTTCACGGCGAGCCTGCTCAAACGACATCAACCACGACCAAAGCCAGTACACGCTCCTAAACTCGGACCGCAAAGCGACACAACCATGCCCGCGACCGGTTTCGGAACGCATGAATGCGTGGCTCTGGAACATGGTGGATGGCCGCTGGATTTTGGAGGGTCCCCATCGTCAAAGGGAAATTGTTTTTCTTAACAGAGGAATTTTCATGATCACAACGGTTGCAGCCCAAGCCCCTAACGTCACAACGATGGTCACGACCATGACCCCAATCAATGCATTGGGGCGTCTGCCTAACAGGTTAAACCAATTGGCAGTATCGAGCACAAAGGGATGCAGGATGTAGATCCCCATGGAGTCCCGTGCCAAGCGAGCCACAATCGGCGGCATCTTTTTGGTGGCGATGACCTGAGAGTTGGAGATCAACAGAAAACTGGCGATTGACATCATGCAAACAGGAAATGCAAACGGATGAAACACCCACTTGTCGGCGAAAGCCACACGCTCATTAATTGGCATGTCTTGATTCATCAAGAAGCTGTATCCCCATAGGCAGCCAACGAATCCAAACACATAAATAGCAAGCCAACATCGGGACCACCCCTGCTTCACGCCAACCCCCAGCAGATACCCCGAACAAGTGTACGCAAGAAAGGGCAATCCCATCGATACAACGCTACTGCGGAAGAAAAAGCGTTGCCCCGACTGGCAGTGAAGTGCATAGTCAAGAGAAACAAGCATTGGCAACAAACAGCCGCAAACCAGCTTCTGCCGTGTACTAAGCCGACTCAAGCCTGGAGCCAACAGGGGCGAGACAAAGAATATCCCTGCCAGTGCCCAAAGAAACCAGAGGTGAAAGTAGGGAGCCCCTTGAATCGCCTCCACGAGAAAACGCCACGGGGACGTGTTGCCTGCTCTGATCATCACCCAAAAAGAAAAGACAACGGTCCAGAAAGTAACGATTCCGAGAATATTGGCTCCCCGTCGCCACGCATAACCGGGACTCTCACTTTTTGCACAACGACGCAGACAAAGGTAACCGCTTACCATGAAGAAAAGAGGCACGGCAATTCGGGCCGCCGTTTCGTAAGTGGTTAAAGCCCACCAATCAAAGGCCGGGATACCCGATGCTCTTTTCACTTTTTCCCGGGTGACGACATGCAATGCAACAATCCCGACCGAGCCTACTGCCCGAATCCAATCGATCCAGGCTTCTCGTGGAGCGGGTGTGCTGCTGACACCGGTGGTAACTGTGTTTGGAGTCATCGCAAAACTGGGGAACGGTAAAAGCAGAGAACAAGCACCGACCTTCTAGCAACTGAGCAGCATCTTGTGTGCAGCTACTTCATGCAGCCAAGCTGGCGGTAGCCCCTATCTCGGCTCGAAGCGTAATGAAGGCAAGCATTTGATGATGGTACATGGTGATCGACGTTGCAACGGCCTTGCTATGCCCACTGTTTTCGCGCTGAGATTCAATTGGGTTTGGAATCACAGTTTGGCTGGGAAAATCGTCTCCCCGAATCAACCTGAAAACCAGTTAAATCAACGATTGCCAGCCTGATCAAACAAGCAGCAGACGCAACAAGACTTCTCAACATCGAGAACCTGACGGTCACTAGAAAGTAATTTGGAAATCAGGAAGAACCAGATCCGAAACTGCGAAATAGTGAAACTTTGCTCGTTTCGCAAGAATCTTGATGCCTTTTCGAGCACCTCTGCTTTTCCTGATGAACAACCGTCTTGTCAATGCCCAGCCTCTTCCCGTTGCCTGTCCAGCCAATATCCTCCTTGGCAACGCTTAACCTCTCACTGCGTTTTGTCCACAAAGTGAGGGGAGTCCAAATCGGCTCCTCAAAAAAGACAGCCCCACAGAATTATCAGATCAATCTCCAACAGCATCCTTGCGTTCCGGTTGGTTCTGCTGTCATTTCGCAGGCTTGTTCTTGAACGGCCATGGTTGCACACCAACACGGTCTGCCCACGCCTGCCACTTGCCAACCATTTCCTTTAGTTTCTCTGGATTCGTCTCAGCAAGATCATTGAGTTCAGTTCGATCGGTATTCATATCGAATAATTCCCACCGGGTTGGTTGATCCCTGCGGTATGCAGACACAATTTTCCAGCGTCCATCACGCAATGCCAAATTACCGTGATGCTCAAACCCAACCGGACCATCACGCTGAATACTTTGACCAGAAAATGCTGGGACCAGACTCTCACCTTCCATGGGCTGAATCTCATGGCCTGAGAATTCACTTGGATAGCCACCTTTTGCAGCTTGCAGAAATGTAGGCATGACATCGATCAGGTGCGTCGGATCATGAATCACGCCTCCTCGCTGACTCTGAGGAATCCCAACTGGCCAATGAACCACAAATGGCGTACTGATTCCCCCCTCATACCCATCGTGTTTGTAGCCACGAAAGGGTGTGTTCGATGTGTTGGCCCAGCCGACGCCATACGCCACAAACGTGTCCTCAGCACCTGGCATGGTTTCAGGGCCAGTTCTGACCCATCGCCCATCACGGGTCTGCATGGGCGGCCAAATCTTTTTTTGCAAATCGTCGGGTCCAAACGGCTTGTAATCAAACCGTTCTTTTTTATCAGCATTGGAGGCGCGACCATAGCCTTCAGCGCATCCTCCATTGTCCTGAAGGTAAATGATCAGCGTATTATCCAACGCCCCTTTTTTCTCCAATACATCGATGATCCGCCCAATGCCCTGATCCATGCGATCGACCATGGCAGCGTAAACTTCCATACAGCGAATATCCCAATCCTTGTGTTTGAAATTTTCCCAACTGACCGCTCCCTCAGACATTTTCCAGCTTTCGTCGAGAACACCTTTCCGGATTGCCTTTTCATAACGAGCTTTGCGAATGGGATCATACCCCTGATCATAAACACCACGATACTTTTCGATTTCTTGCTGCGGTGCATGCATCGGCCAATGTGCACTGGTATACGCGACATAAAGAAAGAAAGGGGATTCAGATTCCTGCTGCAAGTGGTCCGATACAAAGTCGGCCGCATTGTCACTGATGGCATCGGTGTAGTAAAAGCTTTCAGGCTGATACACAGGATCATTGACGGGTGTGATGTAATCGTTACCCCGACACAAAGTCGCGGGATCGTAGAAACTGCCGGCTCCCGTGATCGTTCCATAGAAGCGATCAAAACCACGCTGAAGTGGCCAGTTGGATTGATCGGCCTTGGGTCCCGTGTGCCGCGTGACATGCCACTTGCCTGACATATAATTTTGATAGCCGGCGAGTCCAAGTGATTCAGCCAACGTGACGCAGCGACGATTCAAATCTCCCCGGTATGCTTCATAACCTCGATCACCCGTCATCAAGCCAATCCCGGCTTGGTGCGAATACAGCCCAGTCAACAACGATGCACGGGTCGGGCAACAACGGGACGTGTTGTAGAATTGCGTGAAACGAAGTCCATTGCCGGCCAACTTGTCGAGAACTGGGGTTTCGATCTCACTGCCGTAACAGCCGATGTCGGTATACCCCATATCGTCTGCCATGATTAGAACGATATTCGGCTTCTCGGCAGCCCAAGCAGGCGGCGGAGGTTGCACAACACTCGCCGCCAGTAAAAGCCAACAAACGAAAGCGTGCCGGACACAAAAAATATTCATCCACCGAGACATATACCACTCCGGGAAATGAGCCGACGCGCTGTAAATGTCGTCGACGCTAAAAAGGGGAATCGCTATAGGATAAACGACACAGCGCAAGCCGAGTGAGCCGGTGTGGGATCTTTCCATCGGCGGAAAACAAACGAAATCCCGCACCACAAGGGCCCCTACCGCTGACACGCTTCATGCCAGAACAGTTTCGACTTTCTCTATCAGGTGTCCCTGTCTGCAAACTCAACGTGGCAACAGATTCATGTTGTTTGCGAGCCCATCGTCACTCGCTGCCCGTCACTCGCTGCCCGTCACTCGCAACCAGTTCACTGCAACCAGTTCACGCTGACCACGTTAGAGCAACTGCCCAGGCAATCATCACCAGCATGACTGCGACTGCGCCGCAAAGTTGTTGCACACGACGGCTGCTGAGCCAATCAGATGGTAACGAAGCTCCCCCCCAACCGAGCACCAATCCTGCCAATAAACCCGTCGCATGTGCTGTCACATCGGTATTTTCCCCCCCGATGCCGGTAAAACCAAAAAGCACAAGGCCACCAATCATTGGACTCCAGCGTTTGAGAAGACTTTCGCGTGGGCCGGAGCGAGGCATCAGAGCATGGGAAACGAGAACTCCCAGAGCGGAAAAAACAGCCGTGGATGCCCCGATGGAAGTGTGATCTGCCGATTGAAGCATTGCGTTGACCCCATTTCCAAGTGCGCCCGAGAAAACGATCACCAACCACGCCACACCGCCTCCAAGAACCCTACCAGCCATCAGGCCAAACACACACCCGAACACCAAATTCGAACCGATGTGCCCCGGATCGAGATGAAGAGTCAACGCAGTAACCGTCCGCCAAACTTGTCCCTCCATCACCAGACCGGCCTGCATCTGACCTGCTGACCTCCAATCCAAACCAAACGCCAAGCGTCCCATGAGAACAGCAACCAGCATCAGGATCCCGGCATAAACAAATACGCCTACCAGGGCACCGCCATAAATGGGAATGGCGGCACGTTGATCAGTTCTCTGCTCAATTGCCTCCTCTTGATACGAGGAAATTTCATCGATTGCCTGAGCCACATTCTGCCTCGCAACCACGATCACCCAACCACCCCGGAACGGTTCGATTTTGGACCGGACCCCGACCGATTCGAGGACAAATCTCAACTCCGCAGCCTCACCACGATAACTCGTTTCAAAAACGACCTCGTGACCTGGTGGTGGTTCGTACATTGCTTACACACAGAAATGACTGAATTGCGAAATGGATAACTCATTTTCAACGACACAAGCGTCGGTTACCAGTGCCCGCAACCCGCAGAAACTCATTCATCGCCCAGGCCTCGGCGGACTGCCAAATATCCCGACCAACGCTCAACCACGCATTTGCAAAGCATTGCGTAGAAACCGTTGCCAAAGCAGTCAAGTGAAGAACCAATGCCTCTTCCGTTGCAACGCAAAAAAACGTCGCCAAGCCTGGAGCCTGGCGACGCAGAAAACGGAATTGACCACGGCTCAGCGCATCGAAACGAGTTCGTCTTGCTGACCAGCACTGATTACTTTCTGGTGCGGGAAGTGGAACGCTGAGCACGTCGCTGTTGGTATGCGATCTTCCTCTTGACCAGTTGATCAACACGTTTTGAATCGACGACAAACACCTCTGGATCGTCAATGACAAACGGAGTCGACCAAGTGCGTCCGTTGTTGTTGTTGCAAATATTGAAAAAGAATGAATTCAAACGCTCAGCCCGGTATCCATAGGGCAATTGGCTGATCAGAAAATCATCCTTGGTCAGATCTTCAACACCTGGTTTGGCAAAGTAATGAACTCGGCCGTCGGGGCTCATTGACATACCAAAAGTCCACCAGCCAAATTGCTCAACCGGAATATCCTTGGACTTGAAATCGATTCCCCGTGAGTTGCTGCGAATTTTCAAGAACGCTGAATCGTTCTCGACACCCCGGCTGGTTTCACTTCGAAAGTGAATCCAGAAACCTGGCCAGTAAGGCTCATTCCGCATCTCGGTTCCCACTGCAAACAAACCTTCACGAGGCTTGCGAGCTGTTGTCCTTGCACCGAGACGGATTCCAAAATGCGGACCACTGCGATTCTCCCAAAGCGACGGCTCAGGAAGGTAGACTCTGACAACACAGCTGGGCATCTCGCGAACCTGCAGAGTTGATCCGATTCGAGTAGCGATTCCGAGGATCAAATCATCCTGTTGCACATCGTTCGTATTGCGTCCCGGAATGCCGGAGCGAAGTGTGCTGATTTGTAGCGCCTTTGTGCTGCCTGGCAGTCCATTACTCGGTGTTGGAATCACTTTAAGAAGATCTGGCTGGCCACGCTCGGGTCCTTCTGCCCAGCGGCGATTCACAGAGTAAGCCATGGGACCGTAACTGCGTTCGTTCAGTTCTCGTGAACTCTTTGGCATGTTGTGGACAAACTTCCACTCATCAGCCTCGAAATCATCCCCTACATAATCGATCTTGGTACCGACACCGGGAACGGGAACTCCATAAGCGGAGTTACCAGTATATTGTGCGTAAACCGCAGAGTTCATTTGCGAGCTGAAACCAGCAAGCAACAACATGACAGCAGTGAGAGTAATTGATTTTCGCATGACTTGGCCCGTAAGTAAGAACAAAGAGCTCCGACCTGATGAGCTCTCTGTGTTGTATCGGACGGTTTTGGGTATGCGCTCAGTTGGTTGAGACAAGTCTTGTCAGCAATTTGACCAACCGTTGCTCAACAGGGCGAAGTGAGCACAGTTCCCAAGTTTTGCTTGGCAAACTTTGCGGATTAGAAAACCTTTGCGACACTTTTCGGTCCAGAACCCTGACAAGGAGATGAATCCCTTGGGTCGCTGGCAAGACACAGGGCTGGAAAAACACAGGGCTGGAAAAACACAGGGCTGGAAAAACACAGGGCTGGAAAAACACAGGGCTGGAAAAACACAGGGCTGGAAAAACACTGGCCCCAACAGACAGACTGCTATCAACGCAAACCTCGAAGATTTTTCACGATATACTGCTATCAGGGCATCGCTGACCAGCACATCGCTCTTCACGGTGACAACACCCGCCAAACGCTTGTTCCATTTCGATCCGCACTCACCCCCGCTCGCTACTCGCCCCCAACCCACAGATGCCACGCAAATCTGATGACACGCAAATCCAACCAACGGGCCATCCGATTCCTACTGAGGCTATTGCTTTGTGGTCTTGGCTGCGGTGCACCGGCGATCAATGCTCTTGGGCAAGCGTCACCGTCAATACCGGCCGGATTTCCTCACAACGAGCCGCCTCAAGGGGAACAGACGGGATCGTCAGTCAACGAATCTAAACCGGTTCCATTTGACTATCACCAAATCAAAGGTCGGAAATCACGACGCAGCGAGACGGGAAAACGGGAAGGCGAATTGGACTTTTCGATTGCCGGCAATTCACGCATTCAGGGCATGGCTTCTTTTGGTCCCCAATGGAGCAACGGCGCCCATCTGCTATGGGATGGAGTGATTGGCGAGTCGATGAAGAGTTCCTTTGAGGTCGAGCAACCGGGTGCCTACGACATTGCAATCCAGCTCACGCTTGCGGGCGACTACGGAATCTTCCGCATGAGCCTGCCACATTCATCGATCACGCGTGACATCGATTTGTACAGTCCCCGTGTTGAATTATCTCCTCTTGTCCTTCTCAAGAACATCCAACTCAAGGAGGGGGCACAGCCCATTGAATTTGAACTTATCGGTGCTAACAAGAAAGCGCGCAAGTTCCGAGACCGCGGATACCTGATGGGGTTGGATTTCATTCGTTTGATCCCACGAGAGAAAAAAACAAAGGAAGATGCAACAACCTCGAAGGAATTGAATCGAATTGAACCCAGTCACGTTGGAGTTGAAGCAACACCAGAAATGGACGCCTCGGAACTCACGGGCAACCTGACAATCCAACAGATTTCAATGTTCACCCAATCCTTTTGCATTGACTGTCACCAAGGTGACTCACTCGATACAGAAATCGATCTTGTTCATTCCGTTGATGGTCGAGCGTGGCACCAGAATCCGGAGATTCTTCGTCAAGTCCGCGACGCGATTTCCGACCATGAGATGCCACCTGAGGAATCAGTACAACCTTCAGTGAAACAACGCTCCGCATTGGCAAAAACACTCAATTCGATGCTGTCCGCCTATCTGCGGAACCATCAGACGCCAGCCCCGACATCGATGCGGCGCATGACCCGATACGAATACAACAACGCGGTCCGGGACCTTCTGAAACTTCGCGGTGACATTTATCCGCTTCCCGAAAAAACACTTCGAGCTTTCAACGATTATTTCCAACCAGCAACAGGGCACAGCCCGCGGGCGATTCTGATTGGCAATCGAACGCTGGGCAAGAATCAGGTGGAGCGGCAAATCCTGTCAGGTGTCAATCCTTTCGCAATCGACCTTCAGGCCGAAGGTGGTTTCAACAATCGTGGTGAGGAGTTGAGTGTTTCCCCCATTCTGCTGGAAAGTCTGCTGCGTCTGGGTCGCTCGATTGTCCACAGCCCGGAGTTTGACGGATATTGTGGCCTGACCGGAAGCTTGTTTTCAGCCCCTGAATCGGAGGAAAACAATGGAACAAGTGGCATCGCCAAGGAGAGCATTGGAAAACTTCTGGAACGCGCGTTTCGAAATCAAATCGATGATGACACGACGAATCGCTATTACGATTATTTTGCAACCAGACTCAGGCAAACCGGATCATTTCGGCATGCCATGAAAGATGTGGTGGCGGCGATTCTTGCTTCGCCTCGCTTTGTCTACCTTGCTGAATCGTCAAACACAAGCGGCGATTCATTGGTGGGCGCGTATGAATTGGCAACCAGATTATCGTTTTTTCTCTGGAGTAGTATCCCAGACGAAGAACTACTGTCAGTCGCTCGCGATGGGACACTTTTGGACCCAAAGGTGCTTGACGAGCAAACTCGCAGAATGCTGGTCGATCCCAAATGCCATGCATTGACACAAAACTTTGCCCGGCAGTGGTTGAGACTGGACCAATTGGTAGCAGCGGTTCCGGAATTCGAACGCTTCCCACGCTATTACTCGCGTATTGGGTGCGAGCAATGGAAGTTTGGCTTACAGATGATGGTTGAGCCTCTTCTGCTGTTCGACAGCATCATGCTTGAAGACCGTTCCATCATGCTATTGATCGACTCCAACTATTCTTATCGATCAGACGAACTTCAGTCCTGGTACAGCGATGAGATTCCTTTCGGGGATCGTGAAAACCGCAATCGTTTCAACACCAACCAGCAACAATACAAGAAACGCAAGTTAACGGATCGTCGCGAAGGTGGGGTGATCACGTCAGCCGCCACCATGACGATGACATCATCGCCTCTGAGAACCAACCCAATCACACGTGGCGCCTGGGTAGCAACGGTAATTTTAAATCGACCGCCACCTCCGCCGCCCGACATTGTGCCCCCAATCGAAGCTGACGATCGTGAGATTGAATCTTCGGGTCTAACACTCAGGCAGCGACTGACCCAACATCAGAACGTTGCAACCTGTGCCGCCTGCCACTCACAAATCGACCCGTTGGGGTTTGTATTAGAAAACTACGACGCAGTTGGACGATGGCGTTCCAAGTATGCTTCAGGACTGAAGATTGATTCCAGTGGGGAACTTCTGGGGAAGCTGAAGTTTGGCGATGTCGTGGAACTCAAAGACGAACTGCTGAATCATCCGGAATTGTTCATGCGTTCTTTCTCGGAGCACATGCTTTCGTACGCGTTGGGACGGGAACTGAAGCTGACTGACGAACCGGCGATCAACAGGATTTTGGGCAGCGTCCTGAAGACCCACGGCCAGTTCACCACAGTTGTCCGAGAAATCGTACAAAGCCGTGCGTTCCGTTATCATGCGGATGAGTCGATGCCCACGGACGCAGAAGCCGCAACCTCAGCAAAACCCGCAGCCTCAGGAACCGAGTCACCCCAATGAAAACAGGCAAATTATCTCGCCGTTCGGTACTCCGCGGCTCCGGGGTTGCGATCGCCTTGCCGCTACTCGAAGCCATGCGTGCAAGCACGGCACGGGCAACAACCGAGGCCTCAGGCCCACGGCGTTTGGCGTTCTTTTATATTCCCAATGGTGTTGTCCAATCTGCCTGGAATTTAACCGATGTCGGCAAAAACTACACACTCAGTCCAACGCTGGAGCCGATCGAATCCGTTCGCGAGCACATTCTCGTCCTTAGCAATCTGGACCGCATCAAGGTGGCCGGGACGGATGGACACGCACAAGCCAGCACATGCTGGCTCAGCAGCGCCTCTCCCGATGAATTGTCTCCTGCTGGTTACCCATTGAAACGCACAATCGATCAAATCGTAGCTGACACAACCGGCCAGGAAACCAGCTTTCGCTCTCTGGAATTAAGCTGCAATCCCTACGAGGACAATCGCGAATCCATTTACTTTGACAACATCTCATGGTTTGGTCACGGACATGTTGCCAGGTCACTACGAGATCCTGCTCAAGTGTTCAATCGTCTATTCCGCGTAGAAGAATATGCGAACAGCAGCAGCGTCCTGGATCTTGTGATGGAGGACGCAAAGAGTCTACAACCAGAATTGAGCGCATTGGACCGGCACAAACTGGCTGAATACACCGATGCAGTCCGAACGGTGGAACAGCAAATCACACGAGTCCGGCGGCGGCAGAATGACATCGCAAAACTGAACCCAACGACACCAATCAAACCATGGCAAGCCATGCAACGCGATGAGTTCATTCAAGTCATGGGCGATCTTATGATTCTTGCCATGCAAAGCGACCTGACAAGAGTGGCTACGTTGATGACTGGCCCCGAGCGTTGGGGATCTCCACTCAACGTCGAAGGATGGTTTGACAAGCCGATCCAACATCACTCTTGGACCCATGGTCAACACAACGAGAACATCAGAAAACAACTTGAACGGCTAGATCTTTTTCACCTCGAACAGTTCGTGCACCTGGTAAAAAAAATGCAGGCGATCGACGAAGGTGATGGCACTTTGCTGGACAACACGGCCTTCATGCTGGGTTCTGGGCTCAGCAGTGGTGAACACCATGTATGCAACAACCTGCCGACATTGATCGCAGGAAACTGCGGTGGAGCGATTCAAACGGGTCAACATGTTCGCTACGCCGAGGGGACACCGATTGCCAATCTGTGGCGATCCCTTGCCAACGCCATGGGCGTCAACGTGAGCAAGATTGGTGACAGCACTGGACTGATCAGCGAGATCAACTGAAATTGACTCGCATGCATCAACAAGGAAATTCGAGAACCGATTTCACTCATTCTGGATCGTGATTCGCGAACAAGACATCGCCTCCCAACGACTCTGCCTGGCTACTCAGTTCGTCCATTCGCCAAACCCGTCAACCTCTGCTTCGCGACTGATCGACCGGAGTGGCTCAAAGACCGAAATTGGGGACCACGGCAGCTCGCTGCAGTGGCGGACTCGCATCCCTCGCTCCCTTGCCCTCAAAGCGTGCAAGCAGTCATCCTCACCGATTCAAGCAAGGGTACATTCGAGCAGTGGAGGCACCTGCCCAGCAGGGCAAACCCAAAACCTAATGGGCCTTTTGCCCCCGAGCAGCCTCCAACACTGGACAGAGAAGCAACAAGGCTGCAGAAAAAACTTCCGCGTTTGGTGCCCATCGGGACGGTAAGAACGACCAAAGGGTGCTTTTCTTACCGCTTATTTGACGAATTAACTGCGTCTATTTCCCCAATTCTATACTCCCAGATATAGTGTTGAGCTTAACTCGAAACCATCCGCCATGCTCTTTCGTAGCAAGTGGGGTTCCCCGGTCGATCGCTTCAGAGGAGAGGTCGGGTCCTTGGGCGAAACAAGCCAGCCAAATTCTTCATTGAACAATTATCAGGATGCCATCGCATGAAAAAACTTATCCTCTCGATCACTGCAGTTTCCTGTTTGGTCTGGACAGGCTGTGGCCCGCAGGGCAACACGGTTGTTGAGCCTTCCAATAATGAGCCCACTGCTGAGGAAACTCAGGCGCAGGAAGAAGACGACCAAATGCGAGAGGCATACGAGTCTGGTGGTGATCAGGAGTAACAGTGGTCGCTACAAATCGAAGCTAGCTTTTCTTTTTTTTACTCATATAGTCGGATTTTCCATGTCTTACCGAACAGTCCGCAAGAGGGCCGGGTTCACGCTCGTCGAATTACTGGTGGTCATTGCGATCATTGGTGTTTTGGTTGGCCTCTTGCTTCCAGCAGTCCAAGCAGCCCGTGAGGCGGCGAGGAGGATGAGTTGCAGCAACAACTT
>PKCN01000088.1 GCA_002862205.1 Planctomycetaceae bacterium
TTCGCCTTTCATCCCTTTCGCCTTTCATCCCTTTCGCCTTTCATCCCTTTCGCCTTTCATCCCTTTCGCCTTTCATCCATTGATCAATGGTAGCAGTCTTTTCATTCCGGTCTGGTTTTGCATCGTGTTGAACGAGCGGTAACGGAATGTATCAGGTTGTGGTTCAGTTGCGAAAGAGTCGAAAGAACCACTCGGGTGATCCATGTCTCAATTGGTCGACAATCACGGCAACGATGATGATGCAGCCAATGATAATATGGGTATAGGTGTTTGGGATGGACAGTTGGCTGCATCCACTTCGAATCGCAGTGATGATCAGGGCTCCGATCATGGTTCCAAAAATGGAGCCACGTCCGCCGCTGAGGCTTCCCCCACCCAGCACAACGGCAGCGATGATCTCGAGTTCTTTTCCGGTTCCATCACTGGGATTTCCATTCTTGACATCCGCGAAATACAGCAGTCCGCCGACGGCCACAAAGAAACCGGCAATCGTGTAAACCGAGATGACGGTGAAAGGAACATTGATGCCACACAGACGGGCAGTGGATTCACTCGATCCGATCGCAAAGACATTACGTCCGAAAACGGTGTACCTCATCATCGTCGCAACGCCGATCCCCAGCGCCGCTGCGATCACAACGCTGGTCGGTATTTTGGGAATGAGATATTTTGTATCGTTGCCTCCGGTGTAACAGAGGCTCAGCCATTCAGGAATATTTTCTTTCGGCGCGTAGACGGTTGATTCACTCGAAACGATTTGTCCGATTCCAAGGAAGATGGTCATCGTGCCCAGGGTGACGATGAAGGGCACGACTTTGGTGGCACTGATTATCACTCCATTTGCCATTCCGCAAACGCATCCGACCCCGACCATCAGGATCATGGCGTTCATGATCGGATCGCCATTTTTCAGACACAGCGCCAGCGCGGTTCCGGACAGGGTCAGGGCTGTTCCTGCGGAGAGATCGATTCCACCGGAAATGATGATCAACGTCATGCCGAAGGCGGGCACCGCGATCAATGCCGCGCTGCTGCTGATCACACGGAGGTTTCGCGCCGACATGAAGTAGCCTTCTCCCCAAATGCTGTCGGCAAGTGAGAAGAACAGCAGAATGACAAACAATGCAACCAGAGGTCCGAGTTGCCAGAGTAACTTTTTCAGCATAGGAAACGTCGCGTCTTAAGCCTGGGGATTCATTGGGGGGGCATCATCAAGAGCCATGGCCGTGGCCATGACTTCATCTTCTGTCCACTGGTCAGCATCGCGGATCGCACGCAATTGACCTCGGGACATCACACCGATGCGATCACAGACCGCAAGGAGTTCGGGTAGATAGGAACTGACAAATACCACTGTCTTGCCCTGCTTTGCCAGAGATCCCATCAGCCGATAGATTTCAGCTTTCGTGCCGACATCGATTCCTTTGGTGGGTTCATCCATCAGCAGGATTTCGGACTCCTGGTGCAGGATACGAGCGATGGCAACTTTTTGCTGATTTCCACCTGAAAGTTCAGACACCTTTTGGTGGCCCGAGTGCGCCTTGACTTCCACCTGTTGCATCAGAGCCAAGGCGTTCCTGTTTCTGGCTCGCAGATTGATGAACCCCAATGTTGTGTATTTGTCCATATTGCCGAGGGTCGTGTTTTCGATTAGCGATAAGTCCTGTGCCAATCCTTCATGTTTTCGATCTTCAGATAACATGCCAAAGCCAGCTTGCATCTTTGCACGCACAGAATTCCGCACGGATTTATTGTCAACCTGAATTTTTCCAGCGTTGATGTGGTCCAGCCCGAAGATCGTACGCAACAGCTCTGTGCGCCCTGCACCTACCAGCCCGGAGACACCAAAAATCTCTCCTCGGCGGAGACTGAAATTGATTTCGCTGGCCAGGGAGTCACCCTGAAGGCCTTCAATGCTGACCCGGGATTCACCGGGTTGATGCGGAACGCTTGGAAACAAATCGTTGACATCCCGTCCCACCATCATGGAGATGATTTGGTCATCGGTGACATGTTCAATGCGACCCTCACCCACATTCTGTCCATCCCGCAGGACGCTGTACGCATCGGCGACCGCACGCACCTCTTCCAGAAAGTGGCTGATGTAAACGAGTCCAAGCCCCTGCTGTTTCAGACGCTCAATGATCTCAAACAGTCGGTGCACATCTTTTTGCGGCAGCGAACTGGTTGGCTCGTCAAACAGGATAAGATTGGCTTTGCTGATCAGCGCTCGGGAAATTTCGAGTAATTGTTGGGTTGCAACCGATTGTTCACCCACGTTTGCAGTTGGGCTGAGCGAGTTGAGTCCGACTATGTTCAGCGCCTCTTGGACCCGCTGACGTTGTTTTGATCGGAATAAAAATCCTGCACCAATGTTGCGGTGGCCCAGTAACAGGTTGTCTTCGACAGTGAGATCGGGCGCCAGATTGAGTTCCTGGTAGATCATCGCAACGCCCGCAGCTCTCGCGTCCTGAGGCCCTCTGGGCCGGTAGGGTCGATTTCCAATCGACATGGTGCCGGAGTCTGCGCGGTGCGCGCCGCTGAGGACTTTCAAGAGCGTGCTCTTGCCAGCACCATTTTCGCCGATCAGTGCAAGGACTTCTCCGCTCTGAACAGCAAGTGAAACAGAATTCAGGGCCTGAGTGGGACCAAAACGCTTGCTGATGGAACTCATCGTCAACAGGCAGCCGGATCGCACGGACGTCCCTCGGGGCGGTCGGTAAGCGATATTGCCTTGGCTGCTTTGGTTTGACTCGGCTTCCCCGCTATGGGTTTCATGGTTCGATGTCATGCTCGAATGTACCTATTCGAGAATCGAAGGCTTCAGCAGACGCAACGATTTCTCGTCGTTCATGTTGTCCGGTGTGGCAACATACTCGCCTGTCGAAATGAACGGTTCAGCAGTTTCGCCATTGATCGAGCCCACCATCGTTTTGACTGCTTGATAGCCCATCTGGACCGGGTCCTGGATCACTATTCCGCTGCAGGAACCATCCGCAAGTGCTTCTGTCAAAGCATCACTGGGGTCAAACGCGATCAGTTTGACTTTTTTATTCAGGCCAGCGTTTCGCAAAGACTCGAGCGTGCCATTGGCATTGGGTTCGCAGACTGCAAAGATTCCGGCCAAATCATTACCGTAAGTTTGCAGCAATTGATCTACTTTTTCTTTGGATGAAGTAGTGTTATCTCCGCCACGTTGATCCGACGAGACTACTTTGATGTTCGGATAATCTTCAAGACCGTCAAGGAATCCCTGCTCACGTCGCTCGGTGCTCTCGCTGCCGGCGATATATCGCAGCAGGATGACGTTGCCTTTTTCACCAATGGCTGTCGCCATTTGCTTGGCTGCCATCTTTCCGCCTTTGTAGTTGTCCGTCGCCACGTAGCTGACGATTTCCGGCCCTTGATCGAGTCCGCTGTCAAAGATCACCACCGGGATGCCTTCGCCAATTGATTCTTCAACGGCATCCACAAGCCCGCCTTTCTGGTTCGGGGCCAGAGCAATACCGTCGACCTGCATGGTGATCATATTCTTGACCACTTCGATCTGGCTGCCAGTATCGCTTTCAACGACCGGGCCACGCCAGATGATCTCAACGTTACCGATTTCATCCGCTGCTTTCTGAGCACCGAAATGAACCGACTTCCAGAATTCGTGGCTTGTTCCCTTGGGGACCACCGCAATTCTCAGTGTTTTGGTTTCTGCTGTACTCTCCGTATTATTGCTCGATGTTGGTTCGACCGAGGGGCCACATCCAACCAGCAACGTAACCAGAAATGAACCCAGCACAAAAATGTTAGCCTGCAGAAATCGATACACCGTCGGGTACTCCATCGAAGAAATACGGAAATTCAACGCCGATAGTGTAACCATTCGCCGGCTCACCGGGGTCGTCCGCATTGATTTCATGAATGAAATCACCGCTTTGTCAGGCCCTGAAATCGGCGCAGACGGCACGATTCAACAGGTGCGATGTCGTCTGACAAATGGGCATGCCGGCAAAGTCTCAGGATTGGGATGAGATGTCAGAGGTTGGAAGAATTCCTGGCCGCTTCATCTGTCTGATTCTGACGGGTGGTCTGAGGGCGATTTTATGCCCGCTTGATTGCCAATCGCGATTGAAACTGACGTTGCAGAATTGGGTAGGTCACTGGCGAATGGGCATTGCGAATGGACTTTCCGTTCACCCGATCCGCGAACCACAGACCACCGTCAGTGCCCATCAACAAAACTTCATCGGCGTTCAGGAGATCGTCCGCTGAAATCGTGGAGTGCTTCCATTGGATTCCAAGCTCTCTTGCCAGTTCTTCGACAAATGCTTGCGTGATGCCGCGCAGGACTCGGTCCCGTGGCGGGGAATAAATTCCGTCCATTTTGACGAGTGCAATGTTTGAAATGCTGGTTTCAGTGATCGTCGCGTCATTATCGATCAGCACACCTGAGGCTGCCGGGTCTTGTCGTTGCGCTGCTGCGTCCGCAAGGAAGTAGTGCATTCGTGAGCGGGCCTTGATGGATCGCGGCCAGCATTGGGGTGCTGGCTGCTGGACATCCGTGATCACCAGCGGTTGCCCCGATGTCTGTCGTTGTCGGATCGTCGGGAAGTCCAGCCGATTGATATGCAATCCGAACGTGTGCGATCCTGATTTCAATGTCCCCGGAGTTGCAAACAGGGTGATCCCCACGTCCTTTTCTGACTCCAGAAATGTTCGATTACGACGCAGCAACTCGTGAATCAATGCCTCGATATCGGACAAAACCGGTAAACCGCTGAGGCCCATTTCTGCTGTGCTGTGCTGCCAGCGATCCAAATGCGCCTCGATTGAGAACACGGTTTGGCCATAAGTTCGCAATCGTTCGACGGCAGTGACACCCTGACGAAATCCCACGTCTTCAATGCTGATCACCATTTGATTTCGGGGCACCCAGTTGTTTCCCAAAAAACCAATGGTGGTCGAATCCGTAGATTCACTGGGTTTCGATGTCGTCGGTGTCATTGATCAGGTCGGCCATGATGTTGGCTGCGTGCCGGGACTTGGTGTAGTAGTCCAATTCGTCGTGACGCAGGCCGATGTAAGAAGAGTAGTCGCGAGCGACGACTGGAAGTTCTGTGCCGTCAGCACGTGGTGCAAACGATCGAGGTCCGGTGTAACCGAGAGCAACCCGACCGCGGACTTTATTGAGCAACCAATATCGTTTCAATACCGCATCGCGGCGATTGTACAGCAGTGCCAGACGATCCAGATTCTTGGTCGCCATCGCGTGGTAGCCCTTTTCTGATAACCAGTAGGTGTCAATTGCCGGCGCGACGAGGCCCACATCCACCGTAGCACCTGTGGTGGGCGAACCGGGCAGCAAGCGTCCTCCCAGCTTGCCTCCAGCCAGAGAATGCAATGCACCCGTGATGACGCGACTGCCAAAACTGAAGCCAATCATCTTGGTCGAGTCTGCCTGTTTTATCTGTTTTCGAAGCAGCCATGCAAGATACAGACCTTGTGCATCCGTGCGGGATGCCTTGCGGCGAGCATCGTGAATCAGCGTTCCCTGCTTGCTGCTTGGCCAACTCCAAATCACCCAATCCATCGGCCGTTTTTCCTTGCAGCGAATGATGTTTCGGTAGACAGAAAAACTGCGATGGACGACCTGGTTGGATGCCATTCGGTTTCCGTGCACGTAAACCACCACCTGACGTTCAGGCGTCAGAGCATCGAGATATTCGTCGAGAGTTGTCGGGGAGGGCTTGCCCCTGCAATCCAGTCGGTGGATACGCAGTTCCGGAGATTCGAGATTAACGTTACAAGTGGAACTCGTCAGAGAACGTGTGCTGATCATCCAGAAACGATCTGCTACTTCGGGCATGCTGGTCAAGCTGAATTGTTCACGTGCCGCGTTGAGGGCGGCGTCCGCCGTACTGTTTGTCAGTGCGTGGGCTGGGTTTTTTTCGACAGGCAACGCCGGGCTTGGCAGCAGACTGGCAACCTCATTGGGTGATAGAGATGTTTGTCCTGCCCATGGAACTGCTTCTGCGGCAGGCGTCTGGCGAGATACGCAGAGTGAAACCAGTGCGGCTGCCACGGCGGCGGCAGGCTGTTTTCGTTTGCTGGAGAAAGGTTTCATGGGAAGCAACACGTCAGCGAATCTTGATGGAAGTTCTCTTTGTTCAACACATTGTTGCAGAAAAAAAACAATGTTGCGTTTGCACATCATTGTCTGTGGCCTAATTTTCAGTGGTCTTGTCTTTGAGACTACCGAATACGCTCGCTATGCATATGAAGGAAGATAACATGAAGACTCGAATTTGCTCGGTCATCGCGATTATGACGCTTGTGACTTTTAGTTCCGGATGCACTGGAATCAAGAACTTTCTGTTCGGTCGTGGTGCACGATGTGGACTCTGCAGCGGTGGGTCAGCAGCCCCCCAGTTTGGGAATGCAATGCAGGCTCCCAACCCAGCCGCCCCATGTCAGCAACCCGCCGGTTGCAATGCTCAGGTCTACTCCGCACAGCCATGTGGTGGGTGTGGTTCAACCGTTCCAAATCACTGCGGGTGCGGAAATTACGGCGTTGCCGACCCTTACCAGTCCGGTCAAGTGATTCCTCAAAATGGTCAAATGATGGGGGGCACAGGCGTCCCAATGCAAACCGACGGCTTCAATGCACGTAAGTTTGATTCCGATGGCAGCAGGATTTTGTGGGAAGAGTCCGCTGGCAGCAACTCGCTGTAAAATACCCCACATCGACTTCCGCTTTTGGACCTGTTCAGGACCAGTTGGCTAAACTGGTTTTACCGTAGCGAGCGACGGTCGGAGTGAAGGTTGCCTTTGGCAGTGCTTCACTCCGACCGTTCGGTTTTAATTTCACCCTGTAGGTTGGTGTTCGGATATGAGAGTTCGGATGAGTAGGTTGAGTCCCGCTGGTTTGATGAGCCGTCGCCATATGCTGGCGGGGGGGATTGTATCGCTCGGAGCTTGCTCCTTGCCAATCACAATGGCTCAGGATCGGGTTGATGGCGAATCAGAGCAGGCTGGCGAGACGCGTCTCAGTTACGAAACACCCCAGGTGCAGAACTGGCGAATCGGGCTGGTGCTCAAAACGCCTGTGACTTGTACAGATGTTTTTGCGACTTTCCCTGTGCCCATGAATTGGCCAGAGCAGAAGGTGACCGTCACTGGGCGTACGATTGATCCTCAAGTCACCGCGTGGGATACCCGTGAACTCGGTGGCGGAGTGAAGCAGGTGATATTGAAAATGGCCCGAGTGCCGGCTGGTTCGACGGTCGAAATGACATTCAATATTGCCATTGAACGATTCCGTATTTTGGGGCCCACGCAAACCGACGATCTCGTCATCCCGGCAAAGATCAGCCGGGACCTGCGGTTCTTCCTCTCCAGTAGTCCCTATATTGATAGCAGCAATGCACGGATCAAGGCGGCCTGGCGAGGTCTGGCGGCTCAGGAAGTCCCCAATGCATGGGCTCGCGTTGAGCAGATCTACGATTTTGTTCGTGACAATGTCAAGTATGTTGAGGGTTCGCTGAAGAACGCATCGCAAGCGTTACGTGAGGGCCGTGGTGACTGCGAGGAAATGACGAGCTTGGTTGTCGCTCTTTGCAGGAATGCAAAAATCCCGGCCCGCATGGTCTGGATACCTGAACACTGTTATCCCGAATTTTATCTTGAAGACGCTTCGGGCAAAGGGCATTGGTTCCCCTGTCAGGCCGCAGGAACACGCCAGTTTGGACGGATGGATGAATATCGCCCTGTGCTGCAGAAGGGAGATCGTTTCAAAGTGCCGGAGAAAAGAACGCCTTCACGTTATGTCAGCGAGTTCTTCAAGTGTGACAAAAAGGGCAAGAGCAACCCGGATCCAAACTTCATTCGCGAACTCATAGACGTTTGAGCACGCACATCTATCAAGTTGAACCGGGGAACCGCGTACACAGGTGTGTTTTACCCGTGGGCAAAGCGGCGATCGAATCACTCGTTTGAGTCAGCAGCGGATTGTGGTGAAACTATCGCAAGGCTGGCCAAAATCCGTCACAACGCTGGCCAAAATCCGTCGCAACGCTGGCCAAAATCCGTCACAACGCTGGCCAAAATCCGTCGCAACGCAATGCGCATTTGGATGAACCGCAAGGTTACAGGCTGCTCACTTTTCTTGTTTCTTACCAGAGCCAGATTTTTCCTTGTTCGCTTTGGAAGGTTTGTCCTTCTTATCGCCCGACTTGTTTTTACCCTGTTTCTCCTTCGGGGTATCCTCGTCTGAATCCTCTTTTTGCAGGGTGGGGTCCTCAAGCGTTGCGAGTTCTACCTTCAGCATGATCTCTTTGCCTTTACGGTAGATTTTGATGTCCTGAATGGAGCCAACGGGTTTGCGTTCAACAATTTCCTGAAAACTACTGGGGTCGCTGACTTTCTCGCCGGCGAATTCAAGGATCACGTCAAGCGGTTCAATGCCAGCCTTTTCAGCGGCGGAGTTTTTCGTGATCTGATAGGCGAGTACCCCCAAGCCGACGGGCAATTTGAATTTGCCTGCGATCTTTGGGTTCAATTCTGCCATGCGGATTCCAATGGCGGCACGGCGGACTTTGTTGTGCTGTGCCAATTCATCAGCGATCCATTTGGCTTGATTGATTGGAATGGCAAAGCCAATTCCCTGATAGGAACCATTGCGTGAGGCAATCGCGGTGCTGATTGCGATCGCTCGGCCATCAAGGTCGACGAGTGGTCCACCGGAGTTTCCCGGATTGATGGCGGCATCGGTTTGAAGCAATCTTCCTCGACTGATGCGTCTGAGCGCACGATCTTTGGCACTGATGATTCCCGCGCTGACAGTGGCTTCCAGCCGGAACGGACTTCCAATCGCCAGTACCCAATCGCCTATTTCGAGCAGATCCGAATTGCCAAGTTCAACTGCCGGGAATCCGCCCTCACGACTGATGTTCAGTGTTGCCACATCACTGTCGACATCGCCGCGTACTGCGGTTGCTTCTACCTCGGTTTCGTCGGCCAGTTTCACCACCACTCTCTTGGCTCCGGTGATCACGTGGTTGTTGGTAATGATCATTCCTTCTTTTGAGACGATCACACCACTCCCCACACCAGTCAGTTGGTTCTCGTCCGGTTCGGGGCGTTCCTCTGCAGGGGCATCGCCTTGAAGTGGGTTGGCAGGAGTTGCGGGCGGATTTTGATTTGCCATCACATTGACTTGTCCATATGACAGAATCGTGACGGTTGCAGGAGTCGCTGCACGTGCCGCATTTCTGAAAGCCCGGGATAACGCACGGGGTCCTACCAGCAGTTCGAGTTCGGCGATATTCAGGTCGGCGATAGCGACCTCGGTTTTGCCTGCGTTTGATGCTGAATCATCGGGGCTGGCTTGGGGTTCCGTCTGGGTTGTGGCGGCCTCGGTCGCGAGGTCAGGATCGTCAGCAGCGACGAGCGTCATGCTGGAAACAATTACCGCGATGGCGGCACCAACCCGAAATACCCGGAATTCCGTGCGTCTGTTGCGACAAATGTTGTCCATCCGGAATCCAGTGGTCAGGTTTTTACGGTCACTACGAAAGATCATCTTGAGGGGAGCTCCAATTTGAATCGCCTTTTCTTCTTCCATGCAATATAACGAGCATTCAAGGCCTTGTATGGTCCGTCTTCCTCGAATCCGCGGCGAGCACATGTACATTCCCAGTCTGTTGGTCAAGAAACGAGAGGGGCTGGCTCTGACAGATGACGAAATCCACTTCCTGATTGATGGGTTTTGCAATGGTGAGGTGGAGGATTATCAGATGTCTGCGTTTGCAATGGCTGTTTGCCTGCGTGGGATGAATCGACGGGAAACGACAACTTTGACTCAGGCCATGCTGGAAAGTGGTGATCGGCTGCCGAGAAATCCGGATCAGCCAGAACGCCAACGGGTTGATAAGCACAGCACCGGGGGATTGGGTGACAAGACGTCGATGGTTCTCGCACCCACGCTGGCCGCTTGCGGGTTCGATGTTCCGAGAATCAGCGGTCGCGGGCTTGGAATCAGTGGTGGGACGCTCGACAAACTCGAGTCGATTCCCGGATTTGCGATCGATTTGTCACCATCAAAGTCAGCCGAAGTCCTGTCGCAGGCAGGTGTCTTCATCAAGTCGGCGAGTGACCGCATCGCTCCCGCCGACCGAAAACTGTATGCCTTGCGAGATGTCACCGCCACGGTCGAGTCGATCCCTTTGATCACGGCAAGCATCCTCTGCAAAAAATTGGCAGAAGACCTTGATGCACTGGTGATGGATGTCAAAGTCGGGTCAGGCGGTTTCATGGAACAGCTGGATGCGGCACACGAACTCGCTGACACGCTTGTTGGTGTTGGTCATGATGCAGGGTTGCCCACTTCTGTGCTTTTGACCGATATGGATCAGCCTCTTGGGCAGGCAGTGGGCAATGCGTGCGAGGTCAACGAGGCTGTCGAGGTGTTGCAGGGTGGTTCTGGTGTTGTGCGTGACCTGGCCATCGAACTGGGAGCGACTCTGCTGTTGAAAATGTCAGTGGTTGAAGAGCTGGATCAGGCGAAAATGCAGATTGAAAAAATGATTGATCAGGGGTACGCCTTTGAAAGGTTTGAGCGAATGGTTCACGCGCAACGAGGTGAATTGCATGCTCCATTGCCGCTCGCTGAATCTCATGTCATCACTGCCGAGCGTGCCGGTTGGGTCGCCAAGTATGATTGCAGGGCCTTGGGGCGAGCGGTTGTGTCCATGGGCGGTGGGCGTCGGAAAAAGGGAGATCAAATTGATCATGCCGTGGGTTTGAAAGTGCACCAACGTATCGGTGAGTCCGTGGAAAAAGACGATCCGTTGTTGACGCTTTACTGTGCCAGGCATCGTGTCAGCGAGTATGTTGTTGGGCTCCAAGCCGCGATTGAGTTGTCTGACGCCCCGGTTGCGGCCAGACCGCTGGTGTTGCACCGGCAAATTGCGGATGTGTAGATTTCAGCGATCAAGCGTGTCGCAGATTGAAACTGCTCGCGATCCCGCCGTTGACCTCGGGAAAAATCCGATCTTTCCCATTGTTTCGTTCCTTTTCCCCTTCGCAGAATCCGCATGTCCAAGTTGAGTGACCGAAGAATTGAACAGCTTGCTCTTGCTGCTGTGGACGCATGCGGACGAGCTTATGCGCCTTACAGCAAATTTGAAGTGGGTGCCGCCATCTTGATGCACGATGGACAGGTGATCGTCGGATGTAACGTGGAAAATGCGAGTTATGGATTATCTCTGTGCGCAGAACGAAACGCCGCGGCTGCGGCCGTGGCCGCCGGGCATCGCAAATGGCGTGGAGTGGCGATCGCAAGCATTGGCGGAGTTCCGCCATGCGGTGCATGTCGCCAGTTTCTTGCCGAGTTTGGTTTGGACATGCCCATCATTCTGGTCAATCTGATTGATGGGGCACGAAGCGTTTGCAATTTGTCGGAGTTGCTGCCGAGCTCTTTCGGACCTGATGATCTGCCAAAATCAGGCTAAGACGTGACAGCGAACCATCTGGGACCGAACATGAGCAGCGAGTCTCATCGTTGGTGCGGATTTCAATCACCTGTCTCGCTGGTGATCAGCTTTTCGAAAGTTCACTACGCTTTTTGGCGATCAGTGATAACAATGCACGCTGTGGTTTCACGAATTTTTCAACGCCCTGTTTCATCAGGACCTCGTGCATTACCTGCATGTCCACCTTCGTATCAATTTCGTGCTGGATCTCCCGTGTTGGCATGACATCCACGGTTCGGCCGAATTCGATACTGCTTGTGGCGATTGCCTCATTGGTTTCAGGTGGGTTGGTTTGAATGTCACTGCCTGCAAGTGCCGCTACATATTTCCACGCCGGATCAGTTGGTTTTTTGGTTCCGGTGCTGGCAAAGATCAGTTCCTGCTGCAAGGGCAACCCTTTTCCATTCCAAAACTCCTGATTGGCCTGCCAGACACGTTTGGCGTTTAAAATCCCGACCAGGCCCTGAGCTTCGAGCTGCAGGTCAGGAATAGCCTGTTCGGTGTACACATCGATTCGGGAGATGAAAATGCTGTACACACTTTTGAAATCCGTCAGGTTGGATCGACGTTGTGCTCCCCGCCAAACTGCGGCGCGAGCCTGATCGTACTGATCTGCCGTGAAAATCAATGTGACGTTGAGCGTGACTCCTGCCGCCGCAAGTTCCTCAAGCGCAGCAATCCCTGCTGGCGTGGCAGGGACTTTGATCATTCGGTTGAGGTGGTCGGCTGCATAGTGTTTTCCAAGTTCAATGTAGCGGGCTGTTCGCTCTTCCTCACTCAGCCCCATTGCGGGATCCTCCAGCAACGGGTCGAGTTCAAAACTAACCCAGCCTGCGTTGCCCTGGGTTGCCGCATGGATGGGGGCAAATTTCTGTTCAGCGTCTGAGACAAGTTTGTCGGTCAAACGCCAGGCAACGGATTCGTCGTCGAGGCCATTAGCAATCAGCGATTCGATTTCAGGGTCCAATCCACCGTGTTCGACGATCGCTGAGATGATCGCGGGGTTGCTCGTGGCGCCCACCGCGCCCCATGCAAGGTTTTTATCAACTTCATCCGGTGCAACCGAGTCAAGGTAAAGTTTCGTGCCCGTATCGATCAGTGAACGTAATGGATTGGTCATCGGCCTTATTTTCACTTTGAGATTGTGAGTGGTTTGATCGTCTGTTGGAAAAAGTCGTACACCCTTTGCCCGTGGCAAAGGGCACTGCTGGTTTCATGCTTTTTTGATTTCAGTCTACCAGCAATCAGATTTTGAAAGTCTATCATGCCGGAATTCGCTTTGCCGTTGGTGCCATGGTGAGAGGCGGTAATCACTCAGGGTGCACGTTTCGAATCGCGTGCACGACAAAACCTCCCGGCAGCCATGTTCGGCGGTTGATTCGGGATCCGTCAATAGAGAGAGGATCGATCCTGCTGATGCTCCAACCCGACGCTTTCAGATCCTGTTTGAGTTCACGTTTCGAGAAGCGATGCATGAACATGCTTTCCAGGCCACGATAAGCGTACGTCGAGTCTCCGAATTCACAATTCGGATCGCGACAGGCATTCCAGCAGGATCGGATCAGTTGCCGTGCTCCGTGGTGCTCCCGCAGGGCAGCCCAACGATGATGTACGTGCACAATGAAAGTCCCTCCTGGCCGAATCAGCTTGTGGAGGGTGCTCAGCATGGAGCGTCGATTCGCATTTCCGTGAATCATTCCCAGAGTGCTGAACAGACATACCGCATGATCAGCAGTCTGTTCGGCAAAGCAGTCCAATTCGACCAGATTTGCCTGAACCGCAAATAGTTCGCCAGCGGTGCAACCGGCCCTGAATTTGCGATTCATGACTTCGAGCATGGGACGGCTGAGATCAACGGCAACCACGTCATAACCTCGTTCGACCAGCGGCAATGCGGTTCTTCCGCTACCACATCCGAGGTCGAGGATGACCTCGGAACGGGGCTGTTTTGGGCCCGGGAGTGCCTGTTGCAGAATTTTTTGATCGAGCACGCATAGGGGAGTTTCTGCCACAAAGCGGTCGTAATGGTCGGCTATCGACCGCTGTTGGACATATTCCCATGTCCCCGGGGCGACGCCTCGAGGTCGCCGCCATTGTGGAATTGAGGCCTCTCGCGGCATTTGCGGCGCAGAGTTGGTGGGTCTGGCGGATCCCGAATCGGGGTCGAGGGAGGGAGGTTGGGGCGGGGGCTGGTTCATTTTGAGTTTTCATTCCTATAATCCGCCTCGCGAAGTGGACGATTGGAGGTCCCCGCTTCGTTCCGAATTCAACGCACTGGTTTCACCACCGACGTTGATTTCACCACGATTGTTGTTGAGTTGCCACCCGTGTGGCAAGGCATTGGTGAGTCGTACCGAGTGGCTTTCGCCGCTCGCAATCACGACTGCGAACGGGCCTGTAGCGAATTCCACCGCGTTGATGACACGTTGGCGTGACGCCGCGGTTCCAGCACCTGTGTGACGAGCCTCAACAATCGTCCCATTTTGAATGTTAGAAGAAATGCCCGGCGTGCTGTGTGTTTCTTGTTGCTCATTTACCACTTGTAATCTCAAGACAAACGCCTCAACAGCAAAAGGAAACAACAATCATGATCAAGGTCGGTATCAATGGTTTCGGTCGCATCGGCCGCATGGTTTTTCGAGCGTCCGTAGCTCGTGATGATATGGAAGTAGTGGCAATCAACGATTTGTTGGAAGTCGACTATCTGGCATACATGCTCAAGTATGACTCGGTCCACGGTCGCTTTCAGGGTGAAGTTTCCACTCAGGATGGCAAGTTGATCGTCAACGGCAAAGAAATTCGTGTCACCGCCGAAACAGATCCCACCAAGTTGGCTTGGGGCGATGTTGGTGCAGATGTTGTGGTCGAGTCGACTGGTATTTTCCTGACATCAGAATCCGCGCAGGGGCACATTGATGCTGGTGCGAAAAAGGTTGTCATGTCGGCGCCGTCCAAGGACGACACCCGCATGTTCGTGATGGGCGTCAACGACGATTCCTACGATGGTGAAGTGTTTGTGTCGAACGCATCCTGTACCACAAACTGCCTGGCACCGATTGCCAAGGTGCTCAACGATAACTTCGGCATCAAACGTGGTCTGATGACCACGGTTCATGCGGCAACCGCGACACAGAAGACTGTTGACGGTCCGTCCAAGAAAGATTGGCGAGGTGGTCGTGGGATTCTTGAAAACATCATTCCATCGAGCACTGGGGCGGCGAAAGCCGTCGGCAAAGTCATTCCCGAGCTCAATGGTAAGTTGACCGGAATGGCATTCAGGGTCCCAACTTCTGATGTTTCGGCTGTTGACCTCACTGTTGAACTGGATAAGGAAGCCAGTTACGAAGAGATTTGCAAAGTCATGAAAGACACGTCAGAAGGCAGCATGAAAGGCGTTCTCGGTTATACCGAGGATAAGGTGGTCGCGACAGATTTTCGCGGTGAGTCCTGCACCTCAGTGTTCGACGCCGGTGCTGGCATCCAACTGGATCGTACGTTTGTCAAAGTGGTTGCCTGGTACGACAACGAGTGGGGCTACTCCAATAAGGTGCTCGATCTGGTTGCCCGTATCTCTTAATGAACCAGAGTTACTGCAACACAGTGGCTCTTTCCAGTGGCTCTTTTGAGCTGCTGACAGTGTGTCACAAGGGATCGCACTTCAAAACAAAGCCCGTCGGGAGCAATTCCCGGCGGGTTTTTTTTTGTGCGATTTGGCCTGCGATCGTGATGTCGTTGTGGAAGAAAAGACCGTTGAAGTATGGTTTTATTCGCCGTGTGACGTTGTGCAGACGGTTTGCATGAACCGCATCCTGCATGAAAAAACCGACCTGTTGTCACATGGAAACAGGTCGGCTTTGGCGTGTCTGAGTTCCGCTCAGGAATTATTCCTGAGTCTCGTCGTTCTCGGATGGATCGGTTGGGGATGCATCATCACCGGTCTGCGGAGCATCGCTGGCAGGAGAGGCGTCTGTCGATTCCACGGCACCAACTGCTTGATCCGTTTGCGTTGCAGTTTCTGAAGTTTCCTCTTCCTCGGAAGCTTCCTCCGCAGGAACCCGGACCACCGCAATCAAGTTGTCGCCTTCGTCGACATTCATGATTCGCACACCTTGTGTGTTGCGGCCAATGACGTTGATATCTGCGGCTTTGATTCTCTGCAGTTTGCCTTTGCCTGTCATCATGAAGATCTCGTCTTCATCATTCACGCGTGCAATGCCGATGACTTGACCGTTGCGATCACTGGTGCGGATGTCCCGCAAACCTTTTCCACCACGTTTCTGGGTGCGGTAACGGGCACTCGATGAGAGTGCGTCGTCGCTCTCGTTGGGTTCACGGTTGGAGTCGTCGGTGGCACTGGTATCAGCGGCACTCGTATCAGCGGCACTCGTATCAGCGGCACTCGTATCAGCGGCATTGGGGCCGAACTTGGTTCGTTTTCCGTAGCCGTTTTCGCAAATGGTGAGCAGCGAATCGTTGGGGTCGGCCACTACCATTCCGACAACATGATCATTGTCGATCAGGCTGATTCCTTTGACTCCCGAAGTGTTCCGGCCCATGGGGCGGGCGTCGGATTCACGGAAGCGGATGGCCATGCCTTGTGCTGTCACCAGCACGACTTCGTCGCCGGGGCCGATCACCGCAGCGTCCACAAGTTCGTCACCTTCACGTAGTTTGATTGCGATGATGCCACCGCGTTTTGGGCGGCTGTACTGTTCGAGCGGTGTTTTCTTGACCAGGCCACTGCGTGTTGCCATGACCACATAGTAGCCTTCCTGGTCGAAGTCCCTGACTGCGAGGCATTCGGCAATCCGTTCTTCTTTCTCGAGATTCAGCAGGTTGACGATGGCGCGTCCTCTGCTGTCGCGTGGCAATTGTGGAAGATCATAAACCTTCTGCCACCGCACCTTGCCCGTGGTTGTCAGGAATAGCAGGTACGCATGGGTGCTGGCGACAAACAGGTGTTCAATGGGATCAGCATCATCCGTCTTTGCTCCCTTGAGTCCTTTTCCACCACGTTTCTGTGTGTTGTAAACACTTGATGCGGTTCGCTTGATGTAGCCGGAGTGACTGATGGACACCACCATCGTCTCTTCGGTAATCAGGTCTTCGATGTTGATATTGCCGAGTTCCATCTGCGAAATCTCGGTCCGGCGTGCATCACCGAATTTTCGTTTGATCTCTTCGAGGTCATCTTTGATGATCTGGTAGATCCGCGCCTGATTTCCAAGGATATCAAGGTAGTCAGTAATCTCAGTCAACAGTTCCTGGTGTTCCTTGGACAGTTTTTCCTGTTCCAAGTTGACCAATTGACCGAGCCGCATTCGCAGGATTTCGTCGGTTTGGACGCTGGTGAGCGTGTAGACGGAGGAATCTCCGCGTTCGAGCACAAACTGCTGGAAGCCTTCATCCCCCAATGCCCGTTGCATCATGGCAGCTGGGCACTCGATTCCCATCAACCGCTGCTTGGCCTCGATTTGAGTGCGGCTTTCACGGATGGTTTGGATGATTTTGTCGATGTCAGCCAGGGCTAACAGCAGGCCTTCGACAGTGTGTTTGCGACGTCGTGCGCGATTGAGCAGAAACTGTGTCCGTCGGCGGATCACATTCAAACGGTGACGAATGAATTCCGTCAAAATTTCCTTGATTGTCAGTTCACGTGGTTTCCCATCGACCAACGCAAGGAAGATCATCGAGAAAGTCGTTTGCAGCGGTGAGAACTGGTACAGCTGGTTGAGCACCACATCGGGGTCGGCATCCCTCTTGAGCTCAATCACCAGGCGAACGGGCTCTTTGAGATCACTTTCATCACGAATGCCCGAGATGCCTTTGATCTTATCGCCATTGACGAGCTCTGCGATCTTCTTGACCACCCCGTCGCGTGTCTGCTGGTAAGGGATTTCATTCACGATGATCCGTGAGCGATTCCCCTTCATCTCCTCTATCTGACATTTGGCTCGCAACATGATTGTGCTGCGTCCTGTCTGGTAACCACGCCAGATTCCCGAACGACCACAGATGATTCCACCGGTGGGGAAGTCAGGCCCGGGAACGATCCCAAACAGCTCATCGACTGTCATATCGGGATTATCAATCAGCGCGATGACTGCGTCGCACACCTCGGTTGGATTGTGAGGTGGAATGCTCGTTGCCATTCCAACCGCAATTCCGCCTGAACCATTGATCAACAGGTTGGGGAACTTGCTGGGCAGAACCGTCGGCTCGTTTCTGGCTTCGTCGTACGTTGGCGAGTAGTCAACCGTGTCCAGCTTGATGTCATCAAGCATGGTTGCCGCGACTGCGCTCAATCGGGCTTCGGTATATCGCATCGCAGCCGGAGGCAGTCCGGCAATGCTGCCAAAATTGCCCTGCTTGTCGATCAGCATCCGCCGCATGTTCCATTCCTGAGCCATCCGAACCAGCGTCGGATAGATCACGCTTTCACCGTGGGGATGATAGTTTCCCGAAGTGTCGCCGGAAATCTTGGCGCATTTCACCCGTTTGCTGCCGGGCCCCAAATTCAAGTCGTTCATCGCGACAAGAATCCTTCGCTGGCTCGGTTTCAGACCGTCACGCACGTCGGGGAGAGCACGGCTGACAATCACGCTCATCGCGTACGTCAAATAGCTGTCACGAAGTTCGTCTTCGATCGGCAGGGCTATCATTCGCAACGCGCCAGCGCCCTTGATACCCTCAAGACCTTCGCCCTCAGGGGTGATTTCCGAACCGTTTTCGTTACCGTTTTCGTTGTTGCCTTCGTCTTCTGCCAATGCCCGGATTCCTAAGAAGAGTCACGTTTCAGGGAGACGCCAAAATGGCCTCGAAAAGGAAGCCAAATTCTAGCGTGTTCCACTCGCCTTAACAACGACCCAACGCTCCCAGGATGTTGCCGCAAACCTATAAATCACCAATACTTGCGACTTTCACCCCGCGAACTCCAAAACCGTTCGTGAGATTCCCTTCACATCAACCGAGACATTCGATGCCAATCACCATTGAGAGCGTTCAAATTGGCAAGGTTTTGACCGAAGGTAATCCCGCGAGTCGTGATCCAGCCCAGCACCAATGGACCACCGGCTTCTATAAATCACCGATCGATCGTGAAGTTGGCATGGGGAAGCTTGGGATAGATGGGGACTTTGTCGCCGATGCTCTGCACCACGGTGGGCTCGATAAGGCTGTGCTTTGCTACGCTGCCGATCACTATCCCGACTGGAACGAAGAATTTCCGGAGTTGAGGATGGGGCCGGGGGCATTCGGGGAAAACTTGACGATTCGCGGAGCCGACGAAAATTCGGTTTGCATTGGTGACCAATTCCAAGTCGGTCCGTGTCGCATTGAAGTCAGCCAGCCTCGGCAGCCATGTTGGAAAATCGCCCGTCGCTGGGGGATCAGCACTTTGACCAAACGCGTTGCCCAGTCCGGTCGCACTGGCTGGTATCTCCGAGTTCATGAGCAAGGCCAGATTCGGGCCGGGTTGGAGTTGTCGTTGCTTAAGCGGCCGCATCCGCAATGGAGCATTGCCAAAGCAAATGACGTCCTGCTTGCGAAAAGCCCAGATCAACGGGCTGTGGACGAACTGATGAATCTCGCTGAATTGGCAGATGCATGGAAAGCAGACCTTGGCTGAGCGAGAGTGTGAGCGAGTGGGCTGGCCGGTGTTTGAATTGGGCTGCTGACTGCTGGTAGATGAAGATGGCAGGGTCCTTTGCCAAAGATGTTGTTGCCTGTGGAAAGGGATTTTGCCTGTTTTTCTCGAGTCAGGAGTTGGCGGAGTCCCGGAGTGCCTTCCGCCTCGGTGCCCGAAAGTGACGCAGACCGGGCAGGAACGCAGACCGGGCAGGAACGCAGACCGGTTTGGAATTTTGGTCGGCGTTGTTTACGATCGTGATGGTGACTTTCTTTCCCTTTGGCTGATCATTTCAAGGCCGTTGTTATTACCGCGAGGGTGTCGATGCTTAGAGTCATGATTTTTGCCGCAGGCTTGGCAGTCATTGGTGCAATGTTTTTCGTCCTCAGTGACCCATCTGTTCCGGGGGCAGCGAGGGCGGAGGAATCCAATGTGGTTGTTGGGGGCAGTCGGGCAGATTTACCAAGTTGGCCCAACTGGATGGGGCAGCGGCATGATGGAATTTCCGATGAGACCGGTTGGTCGACGGCGTGGCCTGCAAGCGGGTTGAAAGTGGTCTGGCAACGGCAGGTCGGGATTGGTTTCAGTTCCGTTTCGATCGCTCAGGGGCGACTGTTTACGATGGGCCACAGCGAAGGAAACGAGACGGTTTTTTGTCTTGATCAGGGCACTGGTAAAACCATCTGGTCGCATACCTATCCATCAAAATTGGTTGATAACCTTTACGAAGGTGGCCCCGGAGCGACCCCGACGATTGATGGCAACAAGGTGTACACGGTCGGTAAAGAGGGGCAGCTCATCTGTTTTGGGGCAGCTGACGGCAAGATCATTTGGCAGCGTGCGCTGCAGACCGATCTGGAGGTAAGCCTGCCGGAGTGGGGCTTCAATGGATCCCCATTCATTCTTGGTGATCAGTTGATTCTCGAAGCTGGTCGTGTTGTTTCGTTTGATAAAGCGACAGGCAAATTGAATTGGCAGACAGAAAAACATACCGCCGGCTATGGCTCGGCTGTCAGCTTTGACCATGACAACCTCGGTTTAATTGCGACGCTCGACTCGGATGCTTTGCGATTGGTGCGAGCTGTTGATGGTGTCGAGGTCGATGCGTTTCCCTGGAAGTCTCCCTTTCGGACCAATTCGACGACCCCCATTGTCCATGAAGGAACGATTTACATCTCAACGGGTTATCAGGTTGGCTGTGGTTTGTTCCGTCTCAATGAGGGAAAGCTGCAGCTCCTTTACGACAACCGGAAAATGCGCAACCACTTCAATAACAGCATTCTCCACGAGGGATATCTGTATGGATTTGATGGGAATTCCAATTTTGGGCGGGTGGTGAATTTGACCTGCATGAAGCACGACACAGGAGAGGTGTTATGGACCGAAAGCGGATTGGGCTGCGGGTCATTGATGATCGCGGGCGGCAAGCTGGTGATTCTGAGTGATGATGGGCGACTGGTGATTGCAAATGCCAACCCAGCTGAATACGAAGAAGTCTGTTCAGCAGAAATTCTTGAAGGACGTTGCTGGACAGTGCCGGTTTTGCTTGATGGATGTGTGTATGCAAGGAACGCGGCAGGCGATCTTGTCGCAGTGCAGTTGCCCAAGTGAATTCAGTGCTGGTCGCTGCGTCGGTCATTTGTCTGCTCGCAGGATTCGCTTTGTATGCCGCGGCATGCCCCGAGCCTTTTTCGTTAAGATGAGATGAACTTTTTTCTCGCAAGACCACTCCTGTACCCCATTGACCATGACACGACGCACTGACGACCAAATCATTGAAACGATTCGTCTGTACCGCGAGACGCTTCGGGAAACACGTTCGCTTTATGTTGAAAGCGGTAATTTGGTGCGTGGTTCGTATGGTTGGTTGACGGGAGGTGAAGACGCCAATGCTGCTTCGGTCGCAGAACAGATGGATGATTTGCATCAGGGTTTGCTGATGAAAGTTTTCGCGGCGGTGGTGCAGGGCATTGATGGTCGCAATATCGGACAGCGTCAAATGGGCCGCGTGTTGCTTGAACACATTTGGGGCAAATCGGTGATGGGAAGCCAGTTGCAGGAGGCGGTTGATTGGTTGCTGAATGCTTCGAATGATTTTGAGTGGCGTGATCTTGTCAGGCCATTTGCAGAGATTCCTGCGATTCGCGATCGTTGGGGTGAGTTGCAAACGTTGGCGATGCGAATGGCGAATTTGCTTGCCTCGGTTGATGGTGACGTGTCGGTGGCCGACAACGCGAGTTTGCTTTCCATGCAGCGTCAGTTTGATGAATTGCGGGGGCACGCACCGGACCATCTGGCCAGCGAGAAAGATACTGACAATGCACGCGATGCTCTGAACTGGTTGCGTAATGAGGCGAAGCGTTTGCGTGAGGGGATTGACGTCACCGCCGCAGAAAAACCGACTCCGATCGCGGGTCCCGGCGGATCCGGTAAACCCGTCACTGCCATGCAACCGGAAACCAGCGCCGTTGAAAAAAAGAAGGCCAAGCAACCCGCTGACGACCGCACCCCGGAGCAGCGTCTGGCTGATGCTCGTCAGAGTCTGGATCGACTGATCGGGCTTGATGCCATTAAGGATCAGATTCAGACGCTGACCAATTTTTTAAAAATGGAAAGGCAAAGATCAGAGGCCGGCTTGCCAACCACCAAGCCAAGTCTGCACATGGCCTTTGTGGGTAATCCTGGCACCGGAAAAACGACGGTTGCCCGAATTGTTGCCGAAATCTATGGAGCTCTGGGCGTGCTGGAAAGCGGGCATCTGGTCGAGACCGATCGCAGCGGACTGGTGGCCGAGTACGCCGGGCAAACAGGGCCGAAAACCAACGCGAAAATCGATGAAGC
>PKCN01000397.1 GCA_002862205.1 Planctomycetaceae bacterium
TGGATGGAAAAGGTCATGTGATCCCCTTGGAAATCCATCGTGGACTTTGTGATCTGGGTGGAATTCATGAATGGTTTGGATTCATTTGAGCACACAGAAGTCAATCTGCTCCACCGCGAGTAGCGATGTGTATGGGGTGAGTTGTTGCCCTGCCAGCGGCGATTGCTGTCTATCTTGGTAGTCTGTATCACCTAAGAAAGCGGTGGATTCGAGTATGCCAAGAGAATACAGGACATGATTTCGAAGCTGATGACAAACCTTCACGCAGGGACAGTCAGTTCAACCTGAGCGGCTTGTTCCACTTGACTGCATCCTTCGCCTTGTCGTTTGTGGTGCTGCCAGACTTGCGAAACGAACCAATGGTAGTGGCTGTCATTTGAATGTTCGCAATCGCTGCTGGGGTTTGTGCCCATCTCTTGTAGATCGACGCGTTCCCCTGGCGGGGCACCGGGGTGTTAAGCACCATTGTGTTGCCGGTAGCAATGTTTGCTACCGTGGCAGCTCTTATTGGGGCTGATAGCAGTGTCCTTGAACTTCTCGCGCTTCCGGTAAAGCGATTGGCACATCAAAGTTGGCCCGGCCGCCTATGGAGCACTATTCCGGTGTTGACCTGTGATTTCGTTTTTGCAGCCGCACATACCATCAGGCCATGCTTGGTCAATGCGATCATCACCGCCATTGGCATTTCAATATGATGGGTGCTGGCAATTTTGATTAATTGTCTCACCGCGTAGTGTGTTATCGGTATGTGTGTCGAATTTGGTTCCGCTGCAAAACACAGTGAAGGCCAACAGTAATGAAACTCGATAGGGCCAAACCAGAGCAATGTTGCTTCAAGCACTTACAGGCAGCGAGGTTCATTGACTTGGCTTGTTGTTCGTTAATCGCTTCTTTCGTTTGGCTAGCTGTGGTAAGAAGAACAGGTAAACCCCCGTGCCCCACAAAACGACCAGGACCAGCGCAGTGGGTAAGAAGATCCCCAGCTTGACTCCTTCGTGAAAGAAGCTGCCATCGTGGAGGCTTTCGATCAGATCCGATCGTCGAAAAGCCACTTGCAAAATATCCCCGGTAGCGGTGTCCATCTGCACTTCCCAGCGATTCTTGGCACGAACCTTCAAGATGCCTTTGCCCGGTCGAACATCAAGTCGGTCAATATCGTCCCAAGACTGAATTTCGGCCTCCGGCGCTGATTTGGCGATGTCAAGAATTTCGGCAAACGAGAGCATCGGTACACGCTCGGCGCCTGTTTGCGTGCCCGGCTGAATCCAATACGACTGTTTTTTGAGCTGTAGAACGATGCCTGTCAGCAACACGCACAGCGCTGGCAGAGCAATCAGAATCGATCCCCAGCGATGAACGATTCGATTCAAACGTGATGCTTTCATGGCGGACACTATGTCTGACGCGAGTTGTTTGTGGTACCGGGTGAGAGACCAGCTGGTCACCGATCATGAATTTCGAGTGTTCAACGGTGTCGGTGTGGTCCACTGGTCTGTGTCCCAGTCAATTCCGCTAGTGGGAGGCAGCTCAGTGGGACGCTGCGGCCGATCCTCACAACTTCCATTTTTTTCAGCTTGACCATACGGACCATGGCGAAGTTTTGACTTTTCCTTAAAATTTGGTTGTCCACCGACCCTACCACAGTCAAGCTGGTTCGCGACCTTCATTCTACTTCCACGAGAAACCGTCATGCTCATTCGTCGTTTGGCCGCTTACCTGATCATTCCTGTCCTTTTAGGCAATACACTTTTCGCGCCGGCGACACTGTCTGGCCAGACAGTAAATGACAAGGACTCAAAAACAGATACGGACTCAGAAACAGATAATGACTCACGAGCCAAACTGATCACCGGTGCTTTGAAATTCCGCAGCGTTGGCCCGGCCTTCATGTCTGGCCGAATTGGTGATGTGGCCATTGACCCGGTCAAACCGAACACTTGGTACGTCGCTGTTGCCTCCGGTGGTCTTTGGAAAACCACCAACGCTGGAACCACTTTTGCACCCATTTTCGACAACAAGCCGTCTTACAGCATGGGCTGTGTTTCGATCGATCCTTCGACGCACACCACGGTTTGGGTAGGTACGGGTGAAAATAATGGTGGGCGACACATCGGATTCGGGGATGGCATCTACGTGAGTCACGACTCGGGTAAGTCATGGGACCACAAAGGACTCGATAAGTCCGAGCACATCAGCAAGATTCTGGTTGATCCGCGAGACAGCAATGTGATCTTTGCTGCCTCTCAAGGGCCGCTTTGGTCTTCGGGAGGGCAGCGAGGGTTATTCAAATCTACCGATGGTGGAACGAACTGGAAACTTGTGCTGGGTCCGGGCTTGCTAAGCGGTGCCGACAAAAAACTCAGCGATGATGAGCGATCCAAGATCAATGAAAAGTCATTTACCGGAGTCACCGATGTCGTTCTTGACCCGAACAATCCGGACGTGATGTACGCTGCTACGCACCAGCGACATCGCAACGTTTGGGCGATCATCAACTGTGGCCCAGAGGCTGGTGTTTTCAAATCCACCGATGGAGGTGAGTCTTGGAATCGGCTTGGCAACGGTCTGCCAGGTGGGGATATGGGAAAAATATCCTTGCAAGTGTCACCACAGAAAAACAACTACATCTATGCCACCATCGAACTGCCCGGACGTAAGGGGGGGTTCTGGCGCAGTGATGACTGGGGCGCCAGTTGGACCAAAACCAATGACTTTATCTCTGGCGGAACGGGGCCACACTATTACCAAGAACTATGGGCCGATCCGCATCGGTTCGGTGTCCTGTATCAGGCCAACAATTATTTCATGCGAAGCGAGGACAATGGCAGCACTTGGGAAAATATTGAAGGTCGACACAAACACGTCGATAACCATGCTGTTGCCTTTCACCCGACCGATCAAGACTTCCTGGTAGTGGGCTGCGATGGTGGTGTTTATCGATCTTATGACTATTGCAAGACCTGGCTGTTCTGCCCGAATCTGCCTCTGACCCAGTTTTATAAAGTCGCCGTTGACTACGATTACCCCTTCTACCACATCGCCGGCGGCACGCAGGATAACAACTCGCAGTACGGACCCTCGCGTACCAGAAACGTTCAGGGAATTCGCAATAGCGATTGGCAGATCACGATTGGCGGCGATGGACACGATACAGCAATCGACCCCACAGATCCCAATATCATTTATGCTGAATCACAACAGGGTTTCCTTAGACGATTCGATCGCAGCACCGGCGAAAGTGTCCGCATTCAACCGCAGCCCGGCCCGGAAGAAGAATCCTTCCGCTTCAATTGGGATTCGCCGATCCTGATCAGTCCTCACGATAACAAACGACTGTACTTTGGATCCCAGTTTTTGCATCGCAGTGATGATCGCGGTGACAGTTGGGAAAAAGTATCGCCAAGTCTGTCACGCAACCAAAATCGCTATCAGCTGCCCACGATGGGGCGTGTTCACAGCATTGATGGTGCCTATGATCTGTACGCGATGAGCCAGTATGGAAACATCACTTCAATTGATGAATCACCGCTGGTCGAGGGTTTGCTGTACGTTGGAACCGATGACGGCCTGATTCAAGTCAGTGAGGATGGTGGTAAGACGTGGCGTAAGACGGATCGCATCTTCGACGTGCCAGAATCCTTCTTTGTCAATGATATAAAAGCTGACTTGCATGACGCCGACTCGGTGTACGCGTGCCTCGACGATCACAAAACCGGTGACTATCGGCCGTTGATTGTAAAAAGCAGTGACCGTGGTCGCAGCTGGAAGTTGATGACTGGCAATTTGCCGGACAAACATCTGTGCTGGCGAATCATACAAGATCACCTTGATCCCAAACTGTTCTTTTTGGGCACCGAGTTTGGTATCTTCACAACGCTTGACGCCGGACAGGAGTGGCACAAGTTAAGTGGCGGTTTACCTACTATCTCGTTCCGGGACTTGGAAATCCAACGCCGCGAAAATGACCTCGTTGCAGCTTCCTTTGGACGTAGCTTTTACGTATTAGATGACTATAGCCTGCTGCGGAATGTTACCGCTGATTCATTGCAAAGTGATCTGCACCTGTACCCCGTTCGCAGAACATTCTGGTATGTCCAGGAAAACAAACTGGGCGGCACCAAAGGATCTCAAGGTGACAGCCTTTATAACGCTGATAATCCTGACTACGGCGCGGTGATTCATTATCACGTCAAGGAGGGTTGGAAAAGTAAAGCCGCCACACGCAAAGAGCAGGAGGCCAAGATTAAGAGTGCCGGCGGCGATGTCCCCACGGCAACTTTTGCCGAACTGCAAGCTGAACAGGATGAAGTCCCGCCACGGCAATACTTGGATATTTCTGATGCCGCTGGCAACGTAGTCGCTCGACTGGATCTTGCTCTCGGCAAAGGTATCCATAAGGTCGTTTGGAGCATGCGATACCAAGGACTGTTCTCGCGCGGGTCCAGTCCACTGGTTCCACCGGGAAACTATTCTGCACAGGCTTATCGTAGCGAAGGCGACGCAACGGTCGTGATCGGTAACAAGATTGAGCTTGAACTCGAAAGCATCATCTCACCGACCTTGCCAATCCCCGATCGAAATGACGTGATCAAGCAGTTGAAACAGATGGGGCTGGTCGCCAATGAGGCCCAGTTGCTCAATCGCCAACTGTCGGATCGCCTGAGTGATGTCAAGAGTTTGATCAGTCGTATCAAGGATCATCCCAGAGGGACGGCCAAATTGGTGAGTCAGGCAGAAAGTCTGCGACAACAGCTTGAATCTCTTAATCGCAAGCTCAATGGTGATGAACTGACCGATGAGCGATGGGCAATGACCAAGCCAGGCATCAATCGACGCATCAGTAACTCGATCTACAGTGCGGCGTCGGGGACTTATGGCCCAACCAAGACGGCATTAGAGCAGTTCGAAATTGGCAAACAGCAATTTGAAAAGCTGAAGCCAAAGCTCGAGAAACTACTCGATCGTGAATTCAAGTCGCTGCAGACCGCCATCGATACAGCCCAAATTCCCCGCATTGAAATCGAACTCGATTCAGGTCAAGACGAGGACTGAAGGTTACCCGGTCGCCCTTACAAGTCGGCGCTGCCCAGGCAAACGCCAGACTGGAACGGGTCGCGGTAAATCACTCCTGGCCTTGATCGTTGATCAGGGCCACTGCTGGCGAAATCGCTCTTTTGGAACCGCCCGACCCGGGCACTTTGCCTTTTCCAAAATAGGCGACCTCCGCATACGCCGCTGTCGTGGCCCGCATCTGGGTCATCGACCAGGGCCGGGAGGGATTGTAACGCGGGTTGAAATCTTCCTGAAACAACTTCTGCATTTACTGTTTCAGGGCCTGCTTCCCCGGAATAGTGTTCAAGGCCTTGATACCCGTCATCACGAGGCTGACACCATTGGCCAGCAACTTGGCTTCGAAGGCGTTGGGCTTGAAATCTTTACTCAGCGATTCCAACTCTTCGGTGCCCGTGATATGAAAGCCCTGCGATTTGCCCTCGAGCGGCACGATCAGCCTCACTGGAATCCGGTAATCCTGTCCCGGCCACCATTCCGCAACATTGATCTCGACGAGCTTCTGTCGCGTGGCTCCGACGAGCGTCTGTCGCGTGGCTCCGGCGGGATGCCAATCCAGCAGGATCTTTGTCTCCAAGCTGCTCTGATCGGAAATCTCTGCGGTACTGAAAATGGAGTCGACGTTCTTCTTTAAGTCTGAGTTTTCCGTCTTGGAATCAACAGGTATCTGCGTTGCCTGCTCGGTGCCATCCGAAGCAGAGCCTGCTTTTTGTATCGGAAAGAACACCGTCTCCATCTTTGTCGGCTGGGATGTCTCTTCAGAATCCGTCGACTGGCGACTGACTCTTCGGCATCAGAAAAGACACCATCCCCGTTTGTGTCGGCTTGTGAAAAGAGAGGCAGACATTTCTCTTTGATCGCATCGTCTGCGTTCACGCTTGAAATCAACAGCAACATCGCGATTCCAAAACCGACACAGTGGACAGGATGTGTTTTTGGCAAGACCAGAGTTTGGAGTTCGGAATTGGATGTTTGGGAATGTTTTTTCTCTACCTACCATGTACGCGATCACCTGTAATCAGACACTCTGTTTCACTGTTTTATAAAGACGGCAAAGCTGCCAACTTTGACACAATTTTTTGCCATGCTGGCGAGAACCGAAAGAGTGGCCGCGTGATGCGAATTGGAGTCAACGGCGGGGGGGCATCGAAAATGACCTCAAAACGCCGATGGTTGAAGCACCCATCGGTAGGTTTGGGCGGTACGTCAGCGATGCGTTGTCTGAACTCCATTTCGAAAGAATATTGGGCGCAGTTGATGATGCTACTTCGAAATGCATCGGCGATTATGCTTGTTGGACTTTCCTGGTCCCAAGAGGCGCGTAAAACGTCCGTTTGCCTTATGGTTTTCGAGGACGAGCGACAACTCGGACCCCAAACTTGGGGGTCATTGTCGTTGCTGCTGCCATTTCGTGCCGATCTTCACTGGACAACGAGATTTTAAAACGACTTCCAATCAGTGCCAGAATCACGATCATCTCCATCATGGCAAAGTGCGTTCCAATGCAAATTCTGGGACCACCTCCAAACGGAATGTAGGCATAGCTGGAACGTTCATTCTCTTCATGCTTTGGCTGAAAACGATCTGGATTGAATTGATCCGGTTCACGCCAATATTCTCGATGCCGGTGCAATGAGTAACGGCTCATGAGAATCAGTGATCCGGCGGGCAAGTCGACCCCTGCAAGCTTCGTGTTCTGTCGGGCGTTTCGGTTTTCAAACCAAAATGGTGGATGCAGTCGAAGCACCTCGTTAAGAATCATTTTAGTGAATGTGAGATCCTTGATTTTTTCGATTTGCAAAGGCCCCGAGCCTACCACTTGATCGATTTCATCAAGAACCTGAGCAAGCTGGTCTGGATGTCGGGCCAGTTCGTACCAAGCCCAAGTAAGCGCGCTTGATGATGTTTCATGTCCACCTACGATCATGCCCAGTACTTCGTCGGCAATAAGGTGACGGGACATCGCTTGACCTGACTCTGGGGACTTGGCTTGAAGCAAGATCCCCAAAAGGTCATTCTCGTGTTTTGTCGACTGCCTTTCGTCGATCATTTTCTGGATGAACCCGTGAAATTCGCGGAGCGTTCGTTTCAGTCCTCGATTGCGACTCGATGGGAACCAGGGGTCTCGAATAACAGGGATCGGTGGTTTGGCGCTGTAGTTGTCAATGGTGTGCGTCCATTCTCGAATCTTGTCACTGATACCGCCGAAGTTGTCACTGAATAAAGTTCGACCGACGATCTCAAGGGTCAATCGACTCATCTCCGGGGCAATATCGAACGATGACTCGTGGTTGGCACGTGCTTGCCAGCGATCAAGCATCTCGTTCGTTGAATCGACCATCACCGGGAAGAATTGTTCGATGGCGTGATGACCGAACATTGGCTGCATCAATTTACGTTGGCAACGCCATTGACTGTCTTCGGAGACTACCAGTCCATCGCCGAAGGCGTTGCGAAATCGACGGTAGATTGCTGTGTTCTTGTCGAACGTTTTGTTGGTCTGTTGAAGAACGGTCTTAATCAGCTCGGGGTGATTGATCAGGTAAAAATTGAATATCCCTCGATAGTGAACAAAGTCACCGAAGCGATTTGCAAGGTGGTCGAAGAAGAGTGCGGGGTTCCCAGCGAGCATCCATTGCCGGTAACCCCACGGAGGCTTCGCGAGCTCACCAGAAAATCCTTTCGCAACCCGGTGATTCAATTCATTTGTCATTTGATTGACTTTCACTTTCGATCATTAAGATGCCGGCGTTCAGCATGGGTTTTCCCGGCCTGTTGCTTTCGTTCCGTGTCGAGATGGTTTCGGTGGGTGGTGCAGCTTTTTTCTCGCAACTTTGCATGATTCCCAGGATGCTGTTTCTTACGAATCGATCGCTGGTGTCTGCATGTTCTAACGAAACCGGTACACACCATGTGAAGGCAAAAGTGTCCGCGATCACGGTTAGCATCACACCGAATTTTATTTCCGCCCTGACTCACTCCCACGCATTGAAATCGATTTGCATGCGAAGATTTTCTTTTTTGTTTCCTTGCTGGATCCGGGATCACTTTGTGATTGGATCGTGGTCACGCTAGAGCCCACAAACATCAAGCTCTTTTGTGGTGAATCCAAGAATTGTTTGGAGTTGGATGACGGGCCAGAGACAAGGTTTCAAGGATGCTCTGTCAAAAAGAGGGACCGAATTGATGGTTTGGGTGGTCTTCGTTGCTTTCGAAACGGTCACTGACGCTTTGTGCATACCTGCGGCTTTGTGCATACCTGCCGCTTTTTTCATACCTGCGGCTTGTTTCATACCAGAAACCTGCTGCATACCAGAAACCTGATGCCTATCCATTGCTATCGTCTGGTGAAACAGTCTGACGAGACGATTGCCAAGAGAATATCACGCAGTCTGAAGTCGGTCTTAGCGGACTGCCCGTAAAGCAGATTCAGGTTCTCCCGATCGCGAAACGTGAGTTGACGCGCCATCGCATAGGACAGCATGTTCTCCAGGAACGCTCGCGAAAATCTGTCTTTGTCTTCCAGCAAAATAGTCTTCAGGCCTTGTGGCCCTTCGAAGGCGCGGCCGTCCCGATGGACGGTTCTCGCATCGACCGGGAAGCGTCCCGTTTCATTTCCGTTGTTCTGCTGCGTGGGAGCATAGTTGCTGACATCAGTGTACTGGTCTCGCCAGCGTCCGATGACGTCGAAGTTCTCCAAGGCGATGCCAAGGGGATCCATCTTCCTGTGGCAACTGTTGCAATTGGCATCCTCTCGATGCGCATCGATCGTCTGTTTGATCGTTTCCGTTTTTGTCGGTGGATTAAGTGCTGCGATTTCCAAGTCGGCCGGTGTCTCCAGATGATCACCGTAGAAGCTTCTCAGTACCCATGCGCCACGATAAAACGGATTGGTGTATTCCCCGTTGTTGGTCGTCATCAGCATGAAGCCCGCCTGGGAAAGCAGTCCGCCGCGATATCGATCGTTCTCGCCGAGCATCACTTTAGAGAATTCTGAGTTGATTTCCTTGGGCCTGTAGTTGACCGGCGATATTTTAGTTGCCCCAGGTCTCTTGCCTGGATTTGCGATCGGGTATCCTTCGATTTGATAGATGTAGTTGAGCTCTGGCGTGATCACAACGAAATCAGAGTCAATGAAATTCATCAAGCTCAGGTTGCTCGACAATAGTTCATTGAAAAACTCAACCGGTTCCTCTTTGATTTGATCTCGGACAAGATCAAACTCATCAACGGTGAAGATGCTCACGTCCGGTTCGATAATCTTGAGCTTTTCCAGATCAAGCCATTGGTAAACAAAGTCTTTGACAAACCGATCGGCTCTTGCGTCCTGCAGCATTCTGAACGCCTGCTCGCGACGGACTTTGGGATCCTGCAGCTTTCCCTGCCGCGCCAATTCGAAAAGCGTCTCATCGGGCACGGAGTTCCACAGGAAATACGACATGCGTGCAGCGATCGCGTGCTCATCCAGAGTCCCCGTCGCACCTTCCTGCTTGAACAGGAAGTTCGGGGAGCACAACATGCCGCGAATACCTGCTTGCAGGCCAGCATAGATGCTTCGGCCCTGGACGATTTCCTTTTCCGCGAGCGTGTAGACTTGCCGCATCTCAGCGTCGGAAACGGGATGGCGAAACAGTTTCGTTGCAAGTCGCTTCAGGATGGCACGGCATGCTTCATCGTCAGTCGCAGCATCGATGTTTTTGAAATAGCCTGTGTAAAAGGGCGTTTTTGGTGGCCACGATTCGTACACTGGCCCCGTGATGTTTGCTTTCTCAATGCAGAACATCCGCTGAGGCCCACCCCCTTGGACCGAATTGCATCTCAGGACGATTGTGTCATCGGACGATAGTTGCGTTGTGAAACCTTCGCTGGGATCGAATTCCTGCCAAGACGCATTTTTTGGAACCACAGTCACAATGCTCTGTCCTACTCCAGCATTCTTTCGAAGGAAGTAGCTCATCGAATGGGCAGTTGTTGGCGTACCGTCGATAACGCTGTCTGACACCTCCTTGACGGCAGGCAATCTTTCTTCAGTACGACTGCCGGGAACAAGCTGGGCCGTGATGGAGAATCCTTGAGGAACAATCCGATAGATACCGCTCGTTCTGATCGAAGGATTGATTTTTACCTGGGTGGCAGGAGACGCAAAAACCAGCGGACGCGAGTCCAAATCAAGCGACGGGGCAAAGCCATTGGTATTGTCTTTGTGGCTGAGGGTATCAATGTCTGTGTTTTTCGTTGAGTAGACAACGACGCGTGGAGAAGGTTTATCGCTGACGACGCTTTCGGCAATCAGGTTTGCAACGTTGAAGTATGTTTCCATATCGACAACCGACACATGCAGTTTGTCCGCATTGTTATCAAAGCCAGCGTCGATGTTATCGAGAGGCAACCGGTCAAGCAGAGAAAATTCTGTGCCAAAGACATCGTTGACGGTGTTTTGATACTCGACTCGACTCAAGCGTTTGAGCATTCCGGGTTTCTGCTTCTCTGCGAGCACTCGCAGTTGATTGCCTAGTGCCTTTTGCAGTGCCTGAGCCTGGCCGGCTTCTGGATGCTCTGCCGCCTCTTCCGGCGGCATCTCGCCACTTTCGATCGCCGTATAAACTTCCTCCAGCAGGCTTGCGTCTTCCCATTGCTGTGCGTCGAGTTGGTCCAGGCGAATGCCGGCTTCCGGCGCGTCCTGTCCATGGCATGAAACACAAAACGTCCTGAAGAACGCCTGTGATTGCTCACGAACATCCGCACGACAACTCGAAGTGTGAGTTGCGGCAAACAGCACCAGCAATACAACCGTTTTGGTGATCTTGTAATTCAACATGATTTTACAGTTGGATGATCTTCCTGCTATTACCGAACTGTTCTCGCTGGATACCGAATTTCTGTAGGATCGACAGATAGATATCGCAGGTCGTTTCGCCTTTGCGAATCAGATGGCCACCGTGATTGGCAAACTGTCCGCCCGCGACGAGCACCGGGATTTCGTTCCCGTTATGAGGACCCATTTTCTGACTCACGCTGTTGTTTCCTGTGGCGACGGTGACGGTCTCATCCATTAGCGTTCCACCAGACTCGGATCTTGTGGTGGCGAGTTTGTCATAGAAGTTTGACAGTAGTGAAAAGAACGATGAGTCGTACTTCGTCAGGCTGGTGCGCGCGTCTTCGGATTTTGGCACGTTGTGTGTCGTGAGGTGGTGGTCATTGTCGAGCCCTGTCATATAGAAGTTGACCACACGCGTGATGTCGAACCTGAAGGCCTTGTAGATCATGTCAAATGCGATGCCGCGTTGGATCTGCCGTGGGTTTTCCAGGAATCGTTTCTTGTCAACGTCGGTTGAAAAGAAATCATTCTCGAATTGAGGTGCAACTGGGAATTCGACATCCTGGCGGGGATTGCTGAGCCACTCGATCGATTTATTGAGCTCCTGCTCCGATTCACGCAGCGCAGCAAAGTACTCCTCAAGCCGTTGGCGGTCTCGGTCTGACACCCGCGTCATCAGAGATTTTGCCTCTTCGAGAGAACCGTCAAGCACACTCTTCTTGTGAGCCAGCAGTCGTTCCTGCGTTTTTTGGTCGGTTTTGGCGAAGAGCGTTTCAAACAGGACTCTCGTTGATTGAATCGGCATGACTGGCAGCCTGTTCCGCCACGATGCAACAATGTGGTGATGGGCATGGCTGATGAAAGTGACGACATTTCTTACGCGAGTCAAATGCCCAATGTGGTCCGCGATAATCTGGTCCAGTGAGTCCGGATTCGTCGTGGTGTTACCGACAAAGCACTTGTGGTCGCGGACATGGTCGCCGCCAAACTTCATTTTCGAGTAGAGCGTGAAATGGTCTCTGTGCTTTTTCAAGGGCTCCATGTGTTCGCTGAATGTGTAGTCTGGACCATCGGTTTGCGGCAGCACATCCGTGAAAAAACCGTAGCCCATGCTGACACAGAAAAGTCGTTTGACCTCAGCTTGTTCCGGTGCGGAGCGATTCTGCCCAAAGCTCTCCAGTGCCGGCAGGAACAACACACCGCCAGCTGACTTAAGAATCTCACGACGTTTCATCAAGGTGGATCTCTCAATTGTGTTGCAAAAGCACGGTTGAGCCGCTGTTCCCAGACTGGAAAACAATAGTTTAGTCGATAGCGACTCTCGTGTCTTACCTTGCAAAAAACGCAGCAGACGAACCAATAGAAACCAACAGAGCCTTGAAGTTGCCTTTTTGGGCGCGACGTAATTCCTTCACGCGAATATTGCGGAAGGAGACAGCCTGTGGTTTGCACCGTTGTGCGGGATCATGCTGGGGAATGCGAGTTCAGCGGCATCATGAACACGCTGGAAGTGGTTACACTGAGCGGAGCATTGTGGAGAATTGCATTTAATAGCAGCACAAAAACTGCGTTGGGTGAACACTTTGGACTTTCTCAGGCACACAGCAGCTTTACGTGAGTTGATGCCCAGCGTGGCTGGTACGCGGGCATTGCATTTGATGGTGGCTCGTGACATTTCCCTGTTGGTTGCCCTGCTGTCACTTTGCCTGCTGTCACTTTGCCTGCTTGGGGCCGGTGCATCTGTTAAGGCGGATGAACCGGCTCAGATGACGATGTCTGAGTTGTTCGAGAAACAGATTCAGCCGCTGCTTGTCAGGTCCTGTGGAAAGTGCCATGGGACGATGCCCGAGGATAACGATCTCGATCTCACGAGTTTCAAATCCGCCCAGGCGATTCTGGCTCGGCCCAAAATGCTCGGTAATATCGCCGATCGGGTTCAAACTGGCGACATGCCCCCGAAGGAAGCGTTGCAGCTCAGTCAGGGTGAGAGAAAGCAACTGCTGGCGTGGATCACCTCGGCGCTCGATGCTGAGGCGGCCGCACGGGCCGGTGACCCCGGACCTGTGACGCTGCGTCGGCTCAGCAACGCGGAGTACGACAACGCGATTCGCGATCTTACTGGTGTCGACATGCGTCCAACGAAGGCACGTGAGTTTCCAGTTGACAGCGTCGGTGGCGAGGGCTTCGCTAACGTTGGAGAAGCCATGCCAATGACGCCGGAATTGGTGCGGCGTTATCACCAAACGGCGCGCGACGTCGCCTCGCGGGCCGTGCTTCTGCCGGAGGGATTACGGTTTTCCCTTTCTCCGGATCGACCAATCTGGACGGCGGAAACGCTACAGTCGCTCCGCAGCTTTTACGCGCGTTACACCGGGCCCAACGGAGAGCCTCCGCTGGCGGCGCACCTCGCTGCGACGCTGCGTCATCGCGACAGATTTATCAACAGTGCCCCGGAGGACATCGCTGCGGTAGCTGCCGAACAGAATCTCAACGCGACTTATCTGGCAGCGCTTTGGAATGGGCTGATCGGCACGACACAGACGTCACTGACGCCCACTGAAGTGGATGCCCGAATGGCACAGTGGCGAACAAAGGTGGCCGAAATTGAAGCTCAGAAGCAGCGGCGCCAGACTGCGACGCAGAAGATTGCGTCTCTGTGGGAGTCGTCACAACGCGTCCTTGTTGAGTCTCAAGTTGCGGAAGGCGTTTCGGTTCCCTTCGAGAGCAAAGTGACAGTCGGGCGCGGCGAACTGCTGCTCCTGACTGTGCTTCCAAACGGCAACCACGGTGCTGACAGCACGCTTGTCGAATGGACGATTCGCGAAACAGGCGGCGAGCAGCGATCCTGGAGCGTATCCGATCTGGTTCCCGATTTGCTGAAGGGGAATGCCTGGTTGGACAAACATGAAGCTCGCTGGAGCTTTTTGGAAACAACATCGGGTCCCGCTTTTCTCACAGGCCAGCGCGACAGCATACAAGGGCACTCCGAACTGAAGTCCTGGAGTCTTGGTTCAGAACCCTCAGTCTTTGTGAACTTGGGCAGTCAGGATTTGCGGGTCTGGACGACGCTGCCTGCACAAACATTCTTCGTGCATCCCGGCCCCAACCGCCCTGTGGCCGTTGCCTGGACGAGTCCGGTCACCGGCGAGTTGCTCGTCAGTGGACGCGTTGCCGATGCTCATCCTGCTGGTCTCGACGGCGTTTCGTTCGAGCTTTCGCATGTGGCAGCTTCAGGTTTGGGGCAGGCACTGGTCGAAGTGAATCGTGCTTCGGCTGATCTTCCCGATGCCGGTATGCATCCGGCGCCGCTCGACTTCATTCGGGAAAAGTGGCGAGCTGCGACGACTGATCCGGCACCCGTTCTGGCAGCCATCAAAGCCACGCAGAATCAATTGTTTCGAAGCAACTACAAACAGAACGCCGTGATTGCGGTCGGCAATGGCTTTCCCGCGTGGGAAGATCTGAACCGCGTCGTTGCTCGCGAAAGGGTCGAAGGCACAGCACGCGAACCGCTGTTCCGGCTGGTCGCTTTGCCCGCTCAACCCGACACGTTTGTCGTCTGGGACCGGTTGCGGTTGGAAGGTGGCGACGGACGGACGTTGGTGTTCGCTGAGCATCCAGACTTGAGGAGGGCTGTCGAAGCAGCGTGCGGCACAAAGTTCGGCGAACATCCGCAGAACCGGCCTGTCCCCGGCACGGCTCTGGTTACGGCTGCCGGTGAGGAGTTGGTTATCGACCTGAATGCCTTGCCGGTGCCGCTGCAGAAGTTGCTTGCCCTGCCCCGCTTTTTGCGGGCCGATGTCAGGATAGACGAAAGCAGCCCGGAAACAGCAGAAGTACAGGCATTCCTGATTGCAGCCCAGGGAGGTGGCGGCACGCTTGCCGAGCCGGTCGCGGAAGCGACGCCCGGCAACCCACGAGTTGCGCGGATTGTCCATCCACGTGTGGCTGACGAACGAGCGCGATCGGCTGCTGAGTTTCGTGACCTCTTCCCGCCAGCTGTTCTGTTCGAACCAATCATCCCACGTGACGCGCAGGGAAGTGTCTTCCTGTACCACCGCGAAGACGAACCGTTGCGACGGCTTTTGCTTGACGAAGCGGGGCGAACTGAACTCGACCGGCTGTGGGACGAACTGGATTTCGTCAGCGAGCAGGCGTTTGCTACTCCGCGAATGTACGAAGAGATCCAGCAGTACTACCGTGCACCGAATGATGGCGCGCGGATCATGTTCTTCTATATCCAGCTCTTCGGAGAGCAGGTGAAACAGGAAGAGGAGGCTCTGGGCGCGATCAAGGTCACCGCCGAAACCGCCCATCTCAAGGCGCTGCTTGCCTTCGCCGCGCGAGCGTGGCGAAGGCCTCTGACCGGTGAGGAACTCGCCTCGATTCTGGCTTCGTATCGCACTGACCGGGCAACTGGGATGAAACATGATCTGGCATTCCGCACCACGCTGGTTCGCATTCTTTCGTCGCCGTGGTTTCTCTATCGAGTTGAGCAGCCAGCAACCGGACCTCGCTGGCAACCGGTCTCGGGTGACGAACTGGCAACACGGCTGAGCTTCCTGTTGTGGGACTCGATTCCTGACGACGAACTGCGGGCCAAATCCGAGCGCCTTCATGAATCCGCAGTCATGGAAGGGCAATTGCGCCGAATGTTGAAGGACGACCGAATCCGCGGTATGGCCCGGGAGTTCGGCGCACGGTGGCTGGGCGTGCGGGAATTTGTCACCAATCATGGGCGGAATCTGAAGCAGTTTCCTGAATTCACGCCTGCTCTGGCCCACGCGCTGGCCGAGGAGCCGGTGCGGCTATTCGAAGATTCACTCGCGAACGATCGTCCGGTCGCCGAGTTGATTGATGCCGATGAGGTTTTCGTTAACGAGATCCTTGCAAAGCATTACGGCATTCCCGGCGTGACCGGTCCGCAGTGGCGTCGCGTTGAGAAGGTGTCGGCCTACGGTCGTGGAGGATTGCTTGGCTTGGGCGCCGTGCTTGCGAAGACTGCAGCGGCCGCCCGGACCAGCCCGGTCAAGCGTGGCGTGTGGGTGGTTCAGATGCTTGGCGAGCGGTTGCCCCAAGTTCCGCCCGGGGTGCCACCCCTACCCGAGACTCCGCCCGACGGACTGAGCGTACGCGAGATCACTGAGCGTCACCGAAAGGATCCGGCTTGTGCCAACTGTCATGTCCGCATCGATCCATACGGCATGACTCTTGAACAATTTGATGCTTTGGGCAGGCTGCGGCCTGCCGAAAATTTGAAGCCTGGTGATGCCAAGGCGACCACGCGTGAGGGCGTCCAGATCGATGGCTTCGCCGGTCTGCGTGACTACTTTGCTGGCCCCCGACGCGAAGACTTGCTGAGAACGCTCGCCAGGAAACTGACAGGTTACGCGTTGGGTCGTGCCGTGCAGCTTTCCGATCGGAAGCTGGTCAACGAACTGACGAAGACGATGGTCGACGGCGGCCGGTGGTCGGACGTCTTGCTCATCATTGTCCGCAGCGAGCAGTTTCGCTGCGTTCGCCCAGCGGCCAATGCAGCACAGAGCAATGCAGCACAGACCAATGCAGCACAGAGCAATGCAGCACAGACCAATGCAGCACAGAGCAATGCAGCACAGACCAAAGCTTTAGAGACCACTGCAGTTCCTTGACCCCCATGCGTTCTTCGCTACCCAAGTGACAGTAATATCGACCTCTGCACGACAGGAAATTTCCCATGCCCATTCGATCCGCTTCGACTGTTTCGCGACGCACGCTGTTGCGCGGCTTGGGCGTCTCGATGGCGCTGCCGTGGCTCGAGTCGCTGCCGTTTGCCGCAGCAGCTACCCGCAGTTCCGCTGACCAGCCACCGACCCGCACGCTCGTTACATTCACTGGCATGGGCTTCCATTCGGAGCATTGGTGGGCCAGAGGAGAGGGCGATGCCATGGAACTCGGCCCGTGCCTGAAACCGCTTGAGTCCTGGAAGCAGCGGATGGTCTTTCTTCGCGGTCTGTGGAACGAACAAGCCAACAATGGGGTCATCCACTGCATGCAAACGGGGAACATTCTCAGTGGAGCATCGATGTCGAAGACTGAGGTGCACACGGGCGTCAGTTTTGACCAGTTGATGGCGCAGCAGATTGGCAACCGCACTCGGTTGCCATCGCTGGTGCTCGGCTGCGAGGGGCCGATTCCGGGTCTTCAGGACGGGCATCCCCTGCTTTACAGTTCGCACATTTCCTGGAGTACGGCGGTGTCGCCGACCTGGACGGAAACGCGGCCGGCGCTGGCCTTTGACCAGCTGTTTCGTACGAAACCAAATCGCGGTGACCTCCGTATCGTTGATTCCGTGCTCGAAGACGCCCGGTCGCTGCGGCAGAGACTCTCGGTTTCGGACCGGCAGCGGTTCGAGGAGTATCTCGGTAGCGTTCACGAGATCGAGGGTCGCATCAAACGGGCTGGCAAGGAACACGAGGCCGGCGGCTGGAAGCCCAGCCTGACCGCCCCTGATCGCCCGCGGCCTGCCGATGGCATTCCCACTGAAATTCCGGATTACTGGAAGCTGATGAGCGATATCGTGCTGCTCGCCTTTCGCACGGACTCTACGCGGATCGCGACCCTCAAGTATTGCAACGATGGCTCGATCCTGACTCACGCCCATGCCGGCGCAAAAGATCAACATCATCAGATGGCCCACACCCAGCCACACGAACTCGTCGGGGTCAACCAGTTCTTCACCTCGCAGCTCGCCTACCTCTGTGCGAGGATGGAGGAAGTCAAGGAGGGTGATCGGACTCTGCTCGATAACACCGCCATCATGCATTGCTCAAGTATGATCCACGGCAACCACGACTCCAAGCAATTGCCGGTGATCCTGCTTGGCGGAGCAGGCGGCAAGCTTCGTGGGGGCCGCGCGCTCGATTACCTCGGTGCTCCCAATCGCCGCATGTGCAGCCTGTTTCTCAGCCTGATGGAGTGGGGCGGTCTGGAACTTGACCGCTTCGGCGATTCGGCGGAGCGTTTGACCGGTATTTGATTGTCTCACGATGTAAAAAACGCCCGCGTGGGATCACTCCACCGCGGGCGTTTCTGTTTCTCGTTTGCCTGTTGGCTTACAGTTCGACGGATTCCACTTCGCGTACGAAGTGGGACGCGTCTCCTTCCAAAAACGATGAGACAACGTTGAACACGGCGTCACTGAAGCCGCCGATGTTGAGGATGTCATCTCGTTCTGGTGCCTGGCTGGTTCCGTACGGTTGCAGGTCGATGCAGACCAGCTTTGGATCGGCGATGCCGAGCTTTTGCTGAGTCTTCTTGAACTGCTCCCACTGGGTCATCACTCCGGTTGAGCCGTTTCGGCCGTAGCCGAACGCTCGTCCGCTGTCGATCCAGCTTTCGTTGTCGCTGACTAGCACGATTCCTGCGAAGCGCTGCTTCGAGTATCGCTTGTTGGCTTCAACGAATGGCAATGAGCAGTCCGTTCCTCCACCTCCGTACTTCGACAATCGAGCTGACAGAGACAGGATCGAATCACTGGGATCGACCTTCGCCCCCTTTCCATCGACATTGTAAGCTCGCGTGTCGAACGGAATCACGACACTGTCTGGGTTGCGACGCAAGATCGCTGCTGCGAACAGGGCCGCAACATCGACGCATCGCATCTTTGACGTTCCGCCGCGACCACGGTTGCCCGTGACGGCACATCCCATCGAACCTGACGTGTCGAGTCCGATGATGACTGGGCCGGGTAGCTTAGGCACGTTTCCGCACGCGATCTCGGCAGCGTCATGCAACGCCGTCTTGATCTTGCTTGGAACCTCGTCCGATGCGTTCATGTAAGCCGCCAGGAACTGGTACGGGAACTGACGGCTGCGAGCGATCGCGTCATGGTCAGCCAGTTGGCCAGCCACGTAGTCGATCATCGCGTTGTCGGTTCCTGCGAATCCGAGGACTCTGAGTACTCCAGTCGCCTTGGGCTTCTTGAATGCGTCGTGACGCAATAGCGTGTTGAGGTTCATTCGCAGTGCTTGCGGTCCCATTTGTCGGGCGATCGCCTTCCAAACGAGTGGTCCCTTGGCTGCGTCGGCTAGTAGGTCCCAACGGACTTGCAAGTCGCCGGCGATCAGCGTTTGGGCCTCGGCCGTGTCGGCGCCGCGATACGCGATCAGTGCCTGAACCGTCGCCGGCAAGTCGGTTTCCGTTGCTGGAGCCCACTTATCGACTGGCTTATCGGTCAGCCATCCGAACAACGCACGACGTGCGTCATCCTTCGGCGTTGGACGTGCCATTCGCAAAATGTCTCGCAGGCTCGGATCGTTTCCGATCGAAGCTGAGAGCAACTTGCCAACAGACGCGTTGTTGAGCCAACGTTGAAACGCACGTTGCAGCGAAGACGACAGGCCCTTGCGACCGAACTGGCCCGAACGAGTCATTTGGAAAACGGTACGCAGAACGCGTCCGTTGTCGGCGACTCGGTCGAAGACCTGGTGCATGAGCTTGGTGTCCCTCGTCGACAGTGCGACCAACAACGCCGCTGGCATGTCCTTCATGCAAGCGCGCTCACGTGAATAGACAGCCAACTTAGCCAAAAACTCGTTGTCGTCGACCTGGTCAATCAGCTTGCGCATCTCGCCCAATTGCGTCTGCGCACTCGTGTAGAAAGCGTTGCCGAACGTTCCGGTAGCCGCCATCTGGGCGAGCGTGTGCTTCGGTGCATACTTGTACGCGGGGCCGCCGGCTTCGTTGACGACGGTTGCGCGAGCCAGGTTGTTGGTGATGCTTTGGAATAAAGACTTGTTGGCCATGTTGACCTCCTCTGTAATGCAGACGCTTAGCCTGCGGGTGCAGTCGCTGCAGACTGATCGCCTGCAATACGACGAAGTAAATGATCCGACGAAGTCTGGTGCAGAGTTGGCTCCCGAATGAGCCGCGTCGCCGTATGCGGGTCAGTCAAAATGACTGTGCCCAGGTTGAAAGCGGCGACGAAGGGAATCGAACTCTTATGGACTCCACTCCGGCAGTCGGATCGGGTGTCTTGCCACTGCGAGCGAAACGTCCCGAACGAAAAGGATTCGTTTCGACACGCAATGGTTTTGTCTTGTTGAATCGAAATAGCGCTCGGCGAAGTGGTGGTCAGAGATCCCGTCCGTATTCAATGGAAGCGGACGGGGCGGGACTTGAACCCGCTGAACCTTGCGGTCGTTTACCATGTACTCCGAACCGGCAGCCGAGCGTATTTCGATGTGTTGTTCGTGAAATGAAGTAGTGATGCACTGTGTTTGTCAAGAAAAAACGCAATCGACGAAGTTGTGACCAGAGGTTTTACGGTGCTCTACCACTGAGCTACGGCGCTGCTTTCCTGCGAGTAGCAGTTGCGCCGGTGGGACTCGAACCCACGACATCCGGCTCCTGAAGCATGTACTCCGAATCGGCAGTCGATCGTGTGCGTCGGTGCTATTTCGTTTTCTTCTTGGTCTTTCCCATTTGTTTCCAAAGGGAACGGCCGTTGTCCCGGTCGAGCCGGACGAGTTGTTGCTGTCGCGTGTCGAAAGCAGTCAGGTTGCCCTTGGGTGCTTTCGCATAGACGAATGGCAGGCAAACTGCGACGACTTTGTGCGGTTCGCCGGCCTCACTCGGCAGGTAGCGAAGGCGCACAAGCTCATCGACCGGTTGCGAGATCGCTGAGTTGCTCCAAAGGTAGGAGGGAAGTTCGATGATCTCACTGAGGATGGTGACGTAGTCACCCTTGGCGATGTCTTCGCCGGCGATCCTGGTCGCGACGGTTGTCACGGTTCTTGATCTTGTTTCAGTTGTGTTTTTCATGTTTTCGCAATCTTTGAAAGAATGATGTGTGTCTGTGTGTTCTCTGTTGAATCGCGAGCTTGAATCACTCGCGGCCGGTCGTAATGGCGAAACAGGAATGTAAAACACGCATGATTCGATTTCTCGAGACGATTGGGAAAACGCGATTGACGAAGTATGTTAACCAGACAGATTCGATGCTCTACCAACTGAGCTACGAAGCGAACACAAGGTTCACTTCGGTGGGACTCGAACCCACGACAGTCGAGGTGATGGAGTCCGATCAGGCAGTCAACCGTGAATTGGTAGCGACGAAGTTCTGGACCAGAGGTTTTGCCTGAGCTACCACATGCTTTCGCTGCGGACGGGAATCGAACCCGTGACCTCGTCATTCGCATGACGCGCTCTACCATGGACTCTGAACCGGCAGTCGCCCTGTTTTGTAAAAGTTCATCGAAGTTGGTTCCTGAGAAAACCGCTCTTATCGACAGCTACGCGATCGACAGTGGGCACACGCCGACAATTCTCAGAGAGATTCGCTGACGTTCACGCTGCTTCCGGTCGCCCGAAAACGCGATACCTTAGGGTCCTCATGGTTAGTATGTAGTCCCAGGAGGCAGTTGAACTTTTTTTGTGACCGATCGGCGAGGGAACAGCTCAGATGTTTCACATTTTACGATGTAATCCAAGCCAACAGTCGATCGGTCAAGAAACGCTGGTGGGAGTCGAACCCACTTAAGCCGGGTTGCAGCCGGCCGCCTCGCCATCTGGCTCCAGCGTTTTGTCGCCCGCGATCCGGCGTGGTGCTCCACCGCGAGCGGTATTTCAATCTTTCTCTCTAAAAGTATTCATCGCGATTGGAGCCATCACAGGCGGCCCGATCGCATACAGCATTTTTTGAATCGCAAACGGCTGCCACATGAGCAGGGG
>PKCN01000364.1 GCA_002862205.1 Planctomycetaceae bacterium
GACGGAAAAGCTGATACAAAAAAGGTCGTACTCACCGGCTTCGGAACGTCCAATGTACAAGGCCTGATGAATTCATTCCGCTGGGGACTCGACAACCGCATCCATATCGCCTGCAGTTCTGCTGCTGGTAAAGTTGGACGCCCCAGCGACGAAAGTCGAGTCGAAGTACGCGGCCGGGACATTGCATTGAACCCGGATACCTTTGAGATCGAAGTCACCAGTGGTGGCGGCCAGCACGGCATGTCGTTCGACGATTGGGGACGCAAATTCGTATCTTCCAATAGCAATCACATCCAGCAGGTGATGTATCAAGACCGTTATCTGAAACGGAATCCCTACCTCAAGGCTCCGTCAGCTCGAGTCTCGATTGCCGCAGATGGCCCCCAGGCTGAAGTGTACCGCACCAGCCCGGTGGAACCGTGGCGTATCGTCCGCACTCGCTTGCGAGTGGGTGGAGTGGTTCCGGGCCCGGTAGAGGGAGGAGGGCGCGCCGCCGGCTATTTCACGGGCGCAACGGGCGTCACCATCTACCGTGGTGACGGATGGCCGTCACAGTGGAAGGGGCTGGCCATCATCGGAGATGTCGGAAGCAATTTAGTGCATCGCAAAAAGATCGACACGACGGGAGCTCAATTCGTTGCCCGTCGGATTGACGAGAAGTCTGAATTTGTCAACTCCAACGATATCTGGTTTCGCCCCGCACAATTCGCCAATGCACCCGATGGAACGATTTACATCATCGACGTCTGCCGAGAGGTCATCGAACATCCTAAAAGTCTGCCTCCCATGATCAAGAAACACCTTGATCTTACGGCCGGACGTGACCGTGGCCGCATCTACAGGATCGCACCCAATGGCTACCAATTCCGTCCCACGCCCAATCTGCGTAACGCTGACACCGACACCTTGGTAAATCAGCTTGACCACCCAAATTCATGGCATCGCGAGACAGCCGCTCGCCTGCTCTACGAACGGCAAAGTCCTGACACCACGAAAGCACTGGAATCGAAGCTTAAATCCGCACCATCCCCTGTGGGACAACTGCACTTGCTTTACGCCCTGGCGGGGCAGCGAAGTTTATCAGCAAGCTCCCTTACCGCCGCACTGCAACACCCCCACCCACAAGTAAGACGCCATGCTTTGATCCTGGGAGAAAGCCTGCTCAACGAACCAGCCATTGCCGCTGCCTTCGCACCACTCGCAAAGGATCCATCCCTTGAAGTCCAAATCCAACTTGCATTTTCCGCAGCGGCCCTGCCTGCAGGCATCAAAATTCCTATTTTGGAACGAGTGATCCTAACTCGACCGGGTGACCGCTGGCTGCAAATTGCTGTATTGAGTTCACTCAACCAGGGTGCTGGAGAGTTGTTTGCCAGATTAGTCCAGCATGCTGAATTCCAATCAGAGGCTGCAGCTTCATTTCTGGCCACGTTGGCAACGCAAATCGGTCAGCAAAACCATCCTGCAGAAATTGATCTTGCGATTGCCCAGGTATCAGCACTACCTGCATCCAACGCCTCCTTTACCCTGCCCATCATCGGTTCACTCACAGCTTTCCGAAATCGCAAGAACCACCATCTGCAACGGCTATCCCAAGAGGGTCGCCTGAATCAACTTGACTCGCTCAAAACAACTCTCGTCGCTGCCGCCGCCGAGCGGGCAGGAAACGAATCCCTGCCCATTGAGAAAAGAATTGAGGCCACCAGATCAATGCGATTCGGGAAACTTGAAAAGGTTTCCCAGACGCTCATCGGTCTCATCAACAACCGCCAACCGCATTTGATCTCGCAGGCAGCCATTGAAACACTGGGAGGTTTCAGTTCCCCCACCATCGCCTCAACCCTGATTTCTGCCTGGAACCAACTCAGCCCACAACTACGCGGCACCGCGACGGAAGTACTATTCGCGCGGCATGATCGCTTGAGCCAACTGTTTGATGCCGTCGATTCGGAACAAATCTCTCTGGCAGATATTGGAACACCACGACTGCAAATCGCAGCGAAATCCCGTGACCCCAAGATCAAATCCCGCGCCAACGCTTATCTGCAAAACATGGGCTCTGCTGACCGGTCTGAAATCCTAAAGACATACCAAGCGGCACTCACGCAAGATGCTGATCCTGCCCGAGGCCGCAAGCTCTTCAAACAACATTGCTCGGTCTGCCACCAACTCAACGGAGTTGGACATGAAATCGGCCCCAATCTTGCCAGCATCCGCAGTCGCGGAGCCGAAACCATCCTGGTCAATGTGATCGATCCCAATCGAGAAGTGAATCCTCAGTACCTCAATTACGTCCTGCTTACTCAGGACGGACGAGCAATGACCGGGATGGTATCATCCGAGACGGCAAGCAGTGTGACGCTACGGCGAGCTGAGTCGGCAAGCGATACGGTGCTCAGGGTCGACATTGAAGAATTGAAAAGCACAGGCCTCTCCATCATGCCAGAGGGCATGGAAAAGTCCATCGATGTACAAGGCATGGCGGACATCATCTCGTATGTGATGCAGCCCTGACGCTCCTCACAGGCAAGCCGTACTGCCAAAACCTGCCAACGCTCCCTGCAGGTGAGCGTTGCCACCTGGTCAACCTCGAATCAGCGGCGGACGATGGCACCAGCCAGCGGCCAAGCGACACCTCACGCTCAAAGCGACCGCCGCGAATGGAACGAAAACATCGACGAAACTCACAGCGTCGGGATTAGGGTGCAGGATCAGCGGGTGCAGGGTTTTCCGGGGCGTCACCCGCCGGTGTAGCCCCAAAGATGGCGTCGCCTTCCGGATCAGCTGCGGCCGGGTTGCCACCTGCTGGTTTGCCATCTGCCGGTTTGCCATCTGCCGGTGCCAGAGCGTTATCCCCTGAGAAGATAGGATCAGCTTTCGCTTTTTTGTCATTTCCGCCTACGTCGACGGCATCAATGTCAGCCATTTCCGCTAACACTTCGACTTGTTCCTTGACCCCTTCAATGTACTTCTCGCGATCCTCAAGCTCTTCCTGATTGAGAGCCGTGAGCACAGCCTCCATCTTCTCAACCCAAACCTTCACGACCTCGGCTTGCTTAGCATCCTCAGCCACACAAATCATCAACCCGCCTTTCTCTTTCTCCTTTGGCATTCCCTTTGACCGTGAGCCAGTAGCTCCAAGCTTGAGTTGCTGCAGCACTTTATTGAGATAGCGTCGAGAGCCGATCACTTCGGCGGGCTGGTCCTCGTACACTTTCGTTTGACTACCAGTCATCCCACCGAAGCCTCCAAAATCATCGTCTTCCATTCCCTCATTGGGATCCTCACCATAGCCCTCTCCGGGATCCATTCCGCCCATTCCGCCCATTCCGAGTTCACCATCGCCGCCCTCATCGAAGCCGTCGGGTCCGCCCGACCCACCAATGCCACCACCGGTCTCATCTTCTGTAACTTTCGGCTGCAATACATCTTCTGGCTTCATGGGCTGGTTCGGCGTTGGTCCGATGCGTGTCAGCGCATTCAACCTGTTGACTTCAGACTGGAAGGCGTGATGTGCCAAACGGGCCCACTGTTGCAAGACATCCCCCGGGTCTGCAACTTCCCCTTTGATCTTTGCACCAAACACGCCAATTTTTGATGCTGAATAGAGCGCAATCAACTCCTGTTTCTTGGGTGCCTTACTGATCCCAATTAACTTCACGCCCAATTGCTTATTTTCTTCGTCACTGTTGCCGAGTTGCTGCAGGATATCAACGGCATACCGCTGCAGATACGCGTGAACACGGTCAGTTCGGTTGACCGGGGTTTCAGCGTCCAACAACTTCGTCATCTGGGCTTTCATCTCCGCTGCTTGCGGTGCCAATATGTTTTTGAAACCGTAAAGCGCGTGCCGGTGGATCCCCACCAGTGCCGCCACACGTAACCCATCAACGTTGCTCTCATCACCGTACACCTTCAGCAGCGTTCCCAAGACTTCAAGGTAGGGAGTAGGTGGCCTTCGGTTGGAAACATCAGCAGGTGTAGCATCCAGCCTCCCGAGAACCAATGCCGCATTGATCCTAGCAATTGGGTAGTAATTCCCACCCGCGATTTTGGACATCTGTGTATTCAGAGCTTTGACGACTGTCCTCCTGACCTCCACGTCCCTGCTACGCTGCGAACGCAAAAGACAATCATGAACCTCACGCATTAGCGGCGTGAGCCTCTTGGTCGCCTTCGGATCAGTCATCGTGGCCGGCACGAACGAGGTGAAGAAGAACCCGACTTTCTTCATCTCGCTGCTGTCCAAGTTTTTGCTCCCCGAGCTGTAGGACTTGGCGGCGGCAATGACTCCCCTCTCCCTTGTCTCCCTTGTCTCCTTTGTGCTCTTTTTGCCCTCAGGAACGGCGGCCCCCTTTTCCAACCAAGTGCTCATCTGATCTTCCATCTTGATCATGTCGTAACCGCCATCGGCAGCTCCCGCCTCCTCCTGTCCGGAAGCTCGAACAGCACAAGTGCACAGCAGTGCGACAGTGACAAGCATTGCTAGCAGAAGACTAGCACGCGACCTACCTGAATTGCGCTGCTGGGCAATCACACCGACTTGACTTGAACCAGCATGACTCGCTTGGAAATCATTCCCAGGGCGAGAACCCAATGGTTGAAAGCTCATATTTTTTGCACCGTTCGATAGTTGGCCAGCAAGGGAACGCCGGCAGAATGAGAAGCTCTAACTAATTATTCGCGAAAACCCCGGTCCACGTCAAACAAAATTTACACTTACGGACACACACTGCGTCCAAAACGCCCGAATATCCGGCGGTTTCAGCAAAACAACGCCACTTCAAGTGGGTCACCACCTGAATGGACGGTGGGGGACCGCAGCAATTTCACCGCAGCAATTTCACCGCAGCCAACGAGCCAACTCCCCAATTTCCGTCAAGTGATCCATGAAACAGCCATCGCCAACCCGCTCAAACGGCGGGCGATCGAGGCGTCAACCGCCCCAACAGCCTAAGCATTTTTGATCCCTGAGCACCAGTTTGATTGTGCCGGCGTGGCCCAACGATGCCCCCAACGAGGCCCCCAACCAACACCCAATGCATAGCTATCAAACACAACGCATTTCGGTCACTTCGTGTGATTCCCGGCGAAACGCCTGCTCCTCAGAATGAGGACACAGTCGGCTCAGCACTGCAAAATCTATTGACGCCGCCGCAGGCACTTCGTAGCGTCCCGTCTCAACCTTTTGGGGCCACTCTCCCGCAGATCGCCCCCCAACAGGCTTTTGCATCCCTGCAATTACGGAAATTCCCAGTGCCCCGTTCTTTGTTTTTCCTGATGACGACATGTCTGCTGTTGGCAGCAGCTGGTTGCATCACGTGGGAAAAACGTGGTGCAGAACTTCTCTCAAGTTCCCAAGACCGACTTCTCGAACCATCGCCACAACAAGCCTTCAATCGCAAACGAGTTGTGCTCGATATTGAGTTCGTGAATTCGGAGGCGAACGATCCCCAAGCTAGTGGAGAATCGTCACATGAGCCTTCATTATGGCAATGGGTCGACGAGACCTGTATCGATCCTGGAGTGCGTCAAAACATGCTGCGTAATGGCATCCGCGTTGGTTTGATTAACAATGAAGAAGCGTTCAGAAAGCAACTCAATACTAAAGATGAAGATCGTGATTTAGTAGAAACATTTTTGGCAGAAGCATCCATTGCCAGCGATCTCGCGCACGGTACACAGAGCATGCCGATACGACTGGGCCGCAGATATGAGTTACCTCTCCGCCAGCCACTTGAGGGCAGCCATGTCGCGATGATCCGCGAAGGTGATGAGTTACTCGGAAAGACAATGCAAAACGCACAATACGTTTTGGCATTGACGGGTGGTCGAGGCAAAACACCAGAGCAGATTGAGCTGAAAATTCATCCCGAGATACAGCACGGTGACACGATCCAAAAGTGGGTCAGCAGCGACACTGCACTACGCATCGACAGTCGCCGTGAAGCATGGCAATTGAAATGCCTTAATTTGAATCTCAGTGTTCAGGAAGGAGACCTGATCGTCATCGCCCCAACGCAGCCTCTACGTGGTGTTGCCAAACACATGCTCTCGGGGACAGGTTCTGACAATCAGCATGAACAATTGATTCTTTTGATTCGCATCAGCCAGATTCCCACGCTGGTGGAAGATCTCTAAGCCACACGTCAGAGCAATCCGGCACTCGTTCACGACTCCGCAGGTTCAAAGTCTGACAGGCACGCTGTGACAACTGCGGGACCGGTGTATTCTGTAACACCTGTCTGGTAAATATGATGACGGGCAACTGCGTGGCCCAATCTCACCTTTGAAAAGTTGATTTCGACCTGAGAATGTGATGATAATGTTGCGCAAATCGATGGGATTCATCACGCACGTATTGCAACAAACGCAGACCAAAGGCGTTACGACTCAAGACAATGGGCTCGGCGACACCGGGACGAAAAATTTCTTCGTCCCGTTTGGCGAGCGAAATCACCGTCGGTGGCGAGATTTCCTGATCGCGGAAGGCGGCCATGGCGGCATTGAGTTGCCCTTTGCCACCATCGATCAACAAGATGTCAGGAAAGGCATCCCCTTCATCGCTGAGACGTCGAAAGCGTCTTGAAACGGCTTCGTAAATGCTGCGGTAATCGTCGATCCCGTCGACATCCTGTATGCGGAATCTTCGATAGCCAGGCTTGAAGGGAAGCCCATCAATGAACTGAACGAGACTCGCGACGGTCTCTCCGCCGCCCAGATGCGCGATATCGACGCCCTCGATGATGCGAGGCGTCTCCGGTAGTTCGAGCACCTTGCGCAGCCCTGCCAAGCCTTTCTTGGGGTCGATGTAAAACACTTCGGGTTGTGCGTGGGTATCGAGCTCGCCTCGCTCCTCAAGCCGTTCGAGCATCTTGATTTCGTCTCGCAAAATGGCAGCCCGTTCAAAATCCATCGCTTTACTTGCCGCCTGCATCTCGCCATTCATCTCAGACAACAAACGCTTTTTGCCACCTTCCATGAAGGTCATCAAGCGGCGGATATCTTTCCGGTAATCCTCCTTGTTAATCCGCAGATTACATGGCGCGGTACATTGATTGATGCTGGCCAACAAACACGGGCGAAACCATTTCCACCGTTCATCCGATTCGCTGATATCCAAGGAACAGGTACGGAAACGGAAAATCCGCTGCAACACTTGTATCGCTCCCCGTAACGCTCCAGCACTGGGAAACGGACCGTAGAGTTTGACCCCTTTGCTGGGTGGCTCTCGTGTCAACTCGACACGTGGAAACTCTTCACGTGTGGTAATCATCAAGTAAGGAAAGCTCTTATCGTCTTTGAGTTCCTTATTGTGCTTGGGTTGAATGTCCTTGATCAGCCGTGATTCCATCAACAAGGCATCGACTTCGCTCTCGCAATCCAGGTAGTCGATATCAGCAATTTCCGGAACCCAATTGGCCGTACGTTGGTCCTCAGCCGCCGCCTTCAGGAAGTAGCTGCCTGCGCGACTGCGAAGATTCTTTGCCTTGCCAACGTAAATCACGACGCCGGCAGCATCCTTCATCAGATAGACGCCGGAGGTCTGGGGAAATGTTTTCACCTTCTCAGCAGCTTGCTTGAAACCCAGTGGCTCGGCGGATGCCATTGCTGACTGACCCAAGCCCATATCCTGTTTGCTCAGCGACTCAGCCTGTGCGTCTTCCTGTCCAGGGACATCAGCTTGAGCAGAATCAAGACCGCCAGCGTCATGATTCCCGAGATCGTCCTTGCCAACCTGCCGAGCGTTTGCATCGTCCTCGCTACTATCTTGATCGTTCGCACTACGGTCGTTTCGATCAGGGGGCATCATGCTTCAACTCATTCACTGTGCTGCTTGGACTTCACTTGGATAGTGTAGCGTGTCGTCAGCCTCAATCCGGAGTCGAAGCTACCATAGGGACCCAAGTGGTGCATCAAACCCCAGCAGCGACCAGCAAACCCCAGCAGGGGCGACCGGCGGCGTGTCGACCCATTGACCTTGAAAAGCATCATCGGGCGAGACGAGGACAGGTCATGATGTTACTTGGGGCCAGCATCACTGGAAGTGTCTTCCGCCGCAGCTTTTTCCTTCATCGTGGATTCTGCCTCCATCTGTTTTACTTTCTCTTGCAACTGCCGAATTTGCTCACGCATCTCAGCAGCCGTCTGGCCTGTCTCTCGCGACGGTGCTTCATCGCTCGGAATGTTGTCAGTCTTGGATTTAGGCGTCACTGGCAAACCGCTCAAGGAAGGCGGATCGCCCAGAATTTTTTGCAACTGCCCAGATACTTTCTGTTCAAAAGAAGTCTGCCGGACAGGCTTGGAGTTCGGCCCGGTTTTTGAGCCGCCTTTGCCCGCTGACGGTGATCCGGTCGATGGGCTGCCCTCCGACTTTTTCTGCGTCCCACCAAGCAAACCACCCAACACGGAACCGATCCCTTCCAAAACACCATTTTCACCACCGACAGGTTTTGTCGCTGAGTCCTGCGCAGCCGAAGCGGCACCAGCTTGCCCACCACCGACCGAGTTGCTCGCAGGTCGAATTACGGTCGTCAGGAGCATGGGCTTGATGAAATAAGCGTTGTCACGCACAACTCCCAACGACGCTGACGAGCGCTCCGGCAGGCTAGCCAATTGTCTTGATAAAGCTTGTGCGTCCCGGGTCAGCAAACCGTCAACCGACACTACACGGTCAGCAGGCAAGATGCCTGCCACCGCTGCGGTTGATCCCTGAACCACCCCCTCGACCACTGCTCCGCGCAGCTTTGATTGAGCCCTGGGAATGATCCCGTACTGTTCGATCATCGCCCCCGCAGAATTTCGCTGAGCCACTGGCGCAGGCAAACTCTCGAGGAACGGCGAGCCGGGAAGCGTCTCTGGAGCGTTGGTTGACGGGACGGGCACAAGCTCTCCCGCCGATTGCCCAAGTCCCGGTGAGGGTGGTTTTGGCACGGGAGCCACAGGGACACTGGGTTGGCGTGATGAGTTCGCAACATTTCCCGCCTGCAGCGGTCCCGAAGTACCTGCCAGCGGCGGTCCCAAGAGCGGTATCTGAATCGTCTTCATTCGGTCGCCGCGAAGAACACGCGCTGTGACAACCTGCCCTGGACGACGCTGGCTGAGAAGTCGCGCGACATCGGCGATCTTCGGCGTCAAAGTTTGGTCAAGCGACACGATCACATCGTCTTTCTGAAGCCCTGCATCATCGGCCTGCGAGTCTTTTCTGAAACCAGTCACCAGAACCCCCGGAATACCGGGCGGTGAATCCAACACGTCAATTCCTAACGAGGCTTTGCCTGCCGCGGACACAGCGGGTGTGGAGATCGAACCGGCACTCGCACTGTTGGCAGATCCATTCAAGCTCTGGTTGTCACCGTTTGCCCCGCCCAAGATCCCTGGTCCGTACTGCAACAGCGCATCAACCAGCGGACGTCTGGCTCCCGAACCGGGATCGCCCGCCTGCGGGGCTCCGCGAGCGGGACCAGTTGCATTTGCATCCTGTTGGTTTGCGTTTTGCTGTTCAAGTGACTGAACGCGGTCCTGCAAACGTTTCAAGAACCCCTGCGCTGAGACAGAGGTTACAGAGACCATCAAACTGACGGTCAAGATCACGCGGAAAAACATGAGTCTTGCAATCGGTTGTCGCATTCTGCAAATCCATTCTTGAGTCAGGTTACTCTGGCCTCAGTCCTCTACCGAAAAACTGGGGCGGCACAGCCGTGGTGAGCGGCAACAGGCTCTTCTGGATCGTTCCCCTCACCCTTCAAATCCGGTGACCCGTGCGTGGATTAAGGATAACAGTCTCCGAGTGCAGGGAAAGGACAGCAGAATGCCAGAAAGTCTGAGGTTCCGATGCTAAGTCGCAGGCGAAAGAGCATTTCACCCTCCCTCAAACGAGGAATTGACTCCGGGCTCGCCCCGAACAATGAAGTGGTATAACGGGTGTGAGCCGGAAACCGACAGATTCACTTGCACAGGACCGCAACATCCGCGCGAATCCTCATAAAATTGAGAGTCGAGAAGGCGGGTCAGGAATCGAGCAAACTGGGAATCGAGCAAACTGGGAAGCGGGCATAATTCGGTATTGCCCGCCCCATCGTTAGCATTTGCCCAAAAGGCCAACCAGGCACTTCCCCGGCCCTGCAGAGATGCTTGCAACTGAAAATTTACACATACCAACCGGTACAGCCGCCGATTCGTTTCAATGCGGACGATGCTGGACTCATCACCGAATCTGCCATGCTCCTACTCATCCCCACCGTTTGAGGTGCCTGCAACGTCTGATGTCATTACAAATCGAGCGAGCTCCGTTGGGGCAACTTCAAGAAATCTTACCCCGATTGCTATCGAGTCTCTCGATTGGGCGAGCGCACATTGCGTTGGAACAGATACGCAGCAACCTGCAAAACCGGCCCCATGACGAAGTGCTGTTCTATGTAGCCCGTGATTCAGTAGCCCGTGATTCAGCCGCCCCTGATCCAGTGAATCCAGGGGCTCAGAAAACGGAGGCACGGCAGCTTTGCCCAGCGATTGCCGCCTTGATCGCCATCCAACAACCAGACACTGCGTGCTCAACCCCATCAGACGTAGTGACCTTCGTGCATGGTGGCATTTTGACCGACCACGGCCCAGACCGGCCTGAGGAAACGGATTTATCCGGCGCCCCCGCTCAGTCGTCACAGCTTGACGAAAGCACGATCATTCGGGGGATGAAAGCTTATCTTGATGAGGACCTGAAAAACCGCGGTGTTCGATTTGTTCAATGGGCGAGCGACGCAGCCGACCAAGTTCCACTCCCTTCGCAACAGTGGCATCAGGGGCTCGGCTTTGAACAGATCGCAACCCTCGATTACCTGGCGGGAGATTTAAGTTCGAGCGACGCAGCGGTGTCCAACCCATCGGCAGAGACAGGATTACCGACGGAGCTTCAATTCCATCGTGTATCCAGGGAACAAGCGGCTGATTTTTCGGCCTTCACCCAACTTGTCGAAGCAACATACGCTGGCACGCTCGACTGCCCCAAACTAGCCGAGTATCGCACCACTGGCGATACCCTACGAGGCTATCAGGCTGCTTCCTCCTTTGCTCCCGACCTGTGGTTTGAAGTTCGCGATACCCGCAATTCCGTCAACGAACCGATCGGATGCATGATTCTTGCCAAACACGGTCAATCCCCGACCGTGGATGAACCTGCAGCCTTCAAGGGCAGCGCCGCAGAGGGCTCCCAGCGAGACCAGCAGGACCAAGCCGCTTCCGAGCAAGCTTCCGATGGGCTGGTGGTTGAAATTGTCTACATGGGGCTGGTCCCAGCTGCCCGAGGAAACGGTTTTGGCAAAATGCTTGTCGATCACGCTGCAAAAGCGGCACTCACTTTGGGGGGAAGCCGTTTGATCCTCGGCGTTGACCGAAGCAACCAACCCGCTCGAGACATTTACCGTCAGCGAGGAATGAGCGTGGTACTCAGTGAAACAGTCTGGGTAAGACAGGTAACTCCCTGAATTTCAGGCGGGTTCACCAATTGCCTGACTTTGGCAACCTAGCAGGATCGGATCACATTCTTTTGGTCTAAATCATTGCCGCTGGCTGAGAAATCAAACAAATGCCAGGAACCTTCAAAACTCCTCCAAAATCACAACCGAGCCACATAAATCCATACTGGAAAAAGACTTACAGCCTGGCAATCGAATACAAGCCAAGTTTGTTGAGGAATTTCCAACACCTTTTCCACCGGCTCTGTTCGGCTACGATCAGTCCAACTTGCAGGCGAGCAAGGAAAACCAAGGCATCAAAATCCGGCTTTTCAGGACACTTTAAAACTTTCACGCAACAAGTCGAAACGAAAGTTTCGAAAGGGGCCCAACGGATGTTTGACTTGGTTGCTAGCAACCCTAGAATTCTGCCTCTCGCAAACTTGATAGAGATTCGAGTGATGCGGGAGAGTGATTGTGGGCAGGTCTGTGTGCCGCCCGGCGGAGCTAGGTTGGTGACTTTTCATTACCAACGCTTTGGTTGCCCTGCTCACGATCAACAGTGGTCCGATTCGCGTGGGCGAATTGATACGAGCCACTGCTATTGCTGCATTGCGAAACATCCATGATGGAGGATTGCGCTACCAGTATGTCCGCACCGCACGGCTGCAACGATGACAAGGTTGTCATCGATTCATTCAAGGAAGCTTTGACAGGACGCGTAGGAGCAGAGCGATTCCGCATGTGGTTCGCACATGGGGTCACGATTGCGGTGGACTCGGGTGTCAGCGCGGAGAGTGCCGATGCTTCGGTGTCAGTTAAAGCACCTCAGGGCTCTGCACCTCAGGGCTCTGCACCTCAGGGCTCTGCACCTCAGGGCTCTGCACCTCAGCGACTGATCACGCTGTCGGTACGCGGCCAATTCGCTTTGGACCGTCTACGTCAGAACTTCATTCGCGAGATCCGGGGGGCAGCCATGCAAGCGTGCGGCGGTCGCACCGAGATTGTGCTTCGTTTAGATGAGCCTGCGGCAACTCAAGCACAACTGCCTCTGACCGACGACGAGTCATCCAAGCCAGTTGCTGAGGATGCTTCGATTTCCGGGAACCCTCCGACGCAATCTGAGACGAGTGACACGCCGTCACAAACGCCGCCCTCAAGCAGTCAACAGCGGCGGAGAACACCGCAGAAGTCCGCTCGTGGTCGCACCCAGTCGATCACCGCTTACCTTGGCGGCGGCTCCGGCCCCCAGAGGAGTGGCCAGGACCGCGACCTCCGCATCGACCAGGCCGAACAGCTTGAATTCCCGGGACTCAAAGCAAAGGGTGGCAAGGGCACAGCGGCGGCTTCCCCAACCACCCCCGCTCAATCTCCTAACCGAGCTGACCGAGACACATCGCAGAAAGCTTCGGCCCGGCAAGACCAGGCTCAGGCGGGCGGCACGGAAGACATCAAACGGCGGCCCACCGTAGCCAACTTCGTTGCGGGCACCAGCAACCAGTTGGCCTACACCGCAATGTCGATGGTTTGCCAGGACCCCAAAACTGCCTCACCCATTTTCTTTTGTGGCCCCACGGGAACCGGCAAAACACACCTGATGTCGGCCATCGCTGACCAGCTGCGTCGGCGACACCGAATGCGTCGAGTGATGCACCTCTCGGCCGAGCAGTTCACCAACGATTTCATCAGCTCGGTTGGAAATAGTGGTATCACGGCGTTCCGTCGGCGGTATCGCGAAGTCGATGCGCTGCTGATTGATGACGTTCAATTTCTGGGTGCAAAGAAAGCAACCCTTCGCGAGATGCTGTATACCGTGGAAACACTTGCCTCGGAGGGTCGTCCGTTACTTTTTTCAGGGCTGCAAGCGCCCAGCGAGATCGCCGGACTGTCCCATGAACTCGCAGGACGCATGGCCAGCGGCCTGGTCTGCCCGATTCAACCCTTGGACATTGACATACGTCGAGAAATTCTGGAACGCTGGATCGCCGAACGATGTCCGCTTGGAGTTTCCGCCGGGTTACTCGATCAGATCAATCCCATGCTGGCCGGTGACGGTCGCGTTGTCAGTGGGCTGGTCAATATGATCAACACCCTTCAACGGATGTTTGGTCGGGTACCATCGCTTGATGAAATCAGACAATTTGGCGGTAACCTGCTGCGAGCTTCCACTCCGATAGCGACATTGTCCGTGATTGAGACAGCGGTCTGCGATGCCTTCCACTTGCCACACCATACGCTACGCGGTCAAGCTCAAACCAGAGCCGTCACCGGACCACGCATGCTGGCGATGTACTTGGCCCGGCAACTGACCGCCTCTGCGTATTCGGAGATCGCAACCCACTTTGGTGGCAAGTCGCACAGCACCGCAATTTCGGCCGAAAACAATGTCAAGAAATGGCTGGCGAGCGGAAAATCGATTGGACGGGGACAACTTGCCATGTCCACACGAGAAGCCGTTATCCGCGTCGAAAATTTACTCCGAAGCGGCTGATCCTGCCTGGCACGCACCAGAGTTTGCGGTCCAAGTCACGAGGTTCACCGCAAGGCCGCAGGGCGCGGTGTTTTCTGCGCAGGTCGGCAGGCTGTGAAAACGTTACCGGGGTCTGACTACGTTGCCATCGCAAAAATGCCGTGCTTGCAATCTCGCGACAACCCCGACAGGATGATGCGTGAATCTGCGTTCAATTTCAGCCCAAATGAAGCTTGAACTCTGGTTCGACAAGAAAATCCCGGATCCCGACAGCGGGATCACAGCCCCGGCTGTTTCCGGCCACGTTATAACAACCAAAACTCGATCTTCGTTGACCAGTGAAATGGCCCTGTCGCTTCCTGTGTTTTGAGATTGATCGGGTCGACATTTTTCACCCAACGTTTTGATCCGGTAGATACGGAAATCACCTGACCTTCGTACTCACGCCTCCAGTTTCCTTTCGAACCCGTCCTTTCGACCCCACGGATTGGCCCATGGCTTCCAACGACGTTCCCTTTCAACGAAAGCCAAAGAAAGAGCCTACCGCCGCGGAGATTCTGCAACGACAACCACCGTTTGATGTCGAAGCCGAGATGGGTGTCTTGGGAAGCATTCTGTTGTTGCCTGAAATCTGTGATGACATCCCATCACTGCGGGCAGATGACTTTTACGATGACGCCAATCGCAAGATCTACGAGAATCTGCGGGAGATGCACGATTCTGGAGAGAAGATTGACATCACCTTGCTTGTCTCGCGGCTACGCACTGCTGGAGATTATGAAAAAGTGGGTGGAGCCGCCTACTTGGCAAGACTGTCTTCTTCGGTTCCCAACGCAGCACACGCGGTTTACTACAGCAGCATCGTCACAGAGAAAGCGGTGTACCGCCGATTGATCCAATCCAGCACTGAAGTCCTGCGGGACGCCTACGATCAATCCTCCAGTGCCAAAGAATTGTGTGCCCAGGCGGAGCAAAAAGTTTTCGCCATCATGGATGGCCGCTCATCCCAATCGGTCCAGAACATTGCAGACGTACTGCACCAGTCGATGGACCGCATGGAAGCCCGCATGAAAGACGAGTATGTGGATGGGGCAGCGGAGACCGGATTGACCAAGTTTGATGAAATGACCGGTGGGCTGCACCACGGGGAGTTAATCATCCTGGCCGCCCGCCCCTCGATGGGAAAGACCGCCTTGGCAATGAATATCGGCGAACATGTCTCTATCAATCAAAAACAACCCGTGCTGTTTGTCTCCCTGGAAATGTCAGGCATCGAGTTGGCCGACCGTATGCTGTGCTCACTGGCACGAGTCAATGGCCATCGGGTTCGAAACGGAACCATCTCATCGGATGATCGTGACAAACTGATCCAAACAGCCAACGAAATCAGCCAGGCCCCCCTGTTTGTCGACGACTCACCAAGTCGCACCGTCAGCGAAATCGCCGCAGCTGCTCGACGCATCAAACGGCGACAGGATGGACTCGGCTTGATCGTCGTTGATTACCTGCAACTGATTGAACCAGACAATTCTCGCGACCCACGACAGGAGCAAGTGGCAAAAATTGCTCGTCGACTGAAAGGACTTGCCCGTGAATTGGAAGTGCCTCTGCTCTGCTTGTCACAACTCAACCGGCAAGCCGAGGACAGCAAAGACCATCGACCAAAACTGAGCCACCTACGTGAATCAGGTGCGATCGAGCAAGATGCTGACGTTGTGATGTTCGTTCATCGTGAAGAATATTATCACCGAGGCGATGATCGCGCCCAATTCGCCGGACAAGCCGAAGTGATCATTTCCAAGCAACGAAATGGTCCCATCGGTGATGTCGAACTCACTTGGGAAGCTGACTTCACGCGTTTCAGTGACCGAGCTGCCGAACGCCACAGCGAATTCGACGATTACGCCGAGTTCACGAGCCCTGGCGGCTTCTAGCCAATGCTGCGTGACATCCCAAGTGGGGATCCCAGCAGAGAGTCGTCCCAGCAGAACGCGCCTTTTCAACCGAGTGCACCGTGGCAAGATCCCGATGACTCACGCATCTGCGTCATCGATTGCTTATTTCACGACGCCCCGTGCCTGTGGCTTGAACGCCTTTGCGTCCTCTCGACCTGACTGCGAAAGCTAGCAACTCGCTGGCGATATTGGACAGGCAAAGGTTGCTCACACGCCTCGACGTGCGGATCGCGTTACCCGGGCACACTCCACGAACCGCCACCCATTCCCCCTATCTTGCCGCATCGGCGACAGAGTCATTCCGGGACCGTATCCGAGCTTTTTTCGCCTTCAGAAGAAGTGCCGGTCGTGCCGATCATTCTGATTGTATCGACCTGCGTGATGTGGTTCAGCCGGCGCGGTTCGTCTCCAACCTTCCAAAATGCGTGACAACGATGCACTCCAGCGATACTGCCTACAGTCTTCCGCCATTCCCCGCCTTTGCCAGTGTTGAGCGTTTTATCGGGCTCGGTTCCGTCCAGGATGCCTTGGAGCGGATTGAACGCAGCATACAGGCACGGGATGCAATCTCCGTGGTCATCGGCCCTCCGGGCACCGGCAAAACGTTAATCAGCGAATTACTTGCTGCCCGTCATCGGCAAACTCAACGGGTAATCTCACTTGGCGAAACAACGTTCGCCGACAGCGACTCATTCCTACGTCGCATCCTGCACCAACTCGGTGCTGACATTCAAGCCGTACCCGATGGTGATTTCCAACTTGCGCTGTTTGACCACCTTTGCCTGGGTGATGAGACCGATCCGCGTCTGCTGCTGTTGATTGACGAAGCTCAATCGCTGTCACCGGCAATTCTCGAAACCATTCGAACACTGACCAACTTGACCCGTAACGGCGAGCCGCGCGTCAACGTGGTCCTCTTGGGGGGCAATCACCTTGATGAGCTACTCATCGCCCCTTCCATGGACGGGTTCCGCCAACGTATTTCGACTCGCTGCTATCTACATCCACTCAATGGCGAAGAGACGGGCTGGTACATCAACCAAACGATCAGAAACTGTGGATGCGATCCCGATGCGACGATAACAGCAGAAGCAATTTCCGCTGTCCATCACGCGTGCAGTGGTTTGCCCCGGTTGATCAACCAACTGCTCACCCATGCCATTGAATTTGCTGCACAAAAAGATGAGTACCTCATCACGGATCAGATCATTGACCAATCATGGGCTGAAGTACAACAACTACCCAGTCCCATGATTGATGAGCCGGAGATCAATATCTCGGAATCGGATGTCGAATTTGGCGAACTGGACGATTTTGACTCTCCTACCACCGAATCCGGTTTTTCAAACAACACAGAAAAATCCGACGTACTCGAGACCAATACGTTCGATGCCGATATGTTCGAAGCCGATACACTCGACGCCGATACGCTCGACGCCGATACGCGTGTTCCCGAGCCAGCTTCAACCACACAAGCTGACGAATATGATGCGTATGACTTTGAGCCCAATGGCAATTTTTCTCCCAGCCTTGAGCTTGAAACTGAAGACACCATTGAACCGAGCCCCGAGCTCTGGAATGACACGGTCCAATCAGCACTCTGGAACGACGGGGACCAATCAGCAGAGGAATCCGCTGAGCGGGCACTCGAACAAACCACAAATGCCTTGAATGAACTCACAGACACCGTCTCAGGCGACGGTACCCTGTGCGGCGATTTCTCTGACAACAACGCCACATCCATCCCTCAATTGCATTACCCGCAACTCGCTTCGCCTGCCCTCGAAACGGACGCCGAAGTGACGCCCCAAGCCTCGTCCAGTGAATGGTTGGCCAACGAATCCAAAACACGAAGTCAGGACGAGCTGTTTGGAAGTTTCGAAGAAGAAGAGCAGATCGAACTACGCGCGGACTCTAGCAACGAAGAATCAGGTCCAAAAGGCGTCGAACCAAGGCACGTCGAACCAAGGCACGTCGAACCAGTGTTAAACCAGGAACTCATTGGGCTTAGCGACGTGCTGACCAGCGAAGACTCTGAAGCGATCCAATACTGCGACGAAGCTCACCAGATGCCAAGCCACATGCACCAAACCACGGTGGGTGCAAAATCTGAGTCTCTGCCATTTGATGAGGCAGAGCAGGGGTATCAGGAGTCCACGGTAGACTCTGAGACACTGGACTTCATCTCAGCCAACAGCGACCCAACCGAAGTCGAAGTGTCCCACGATGGATCCACCAACGACGATCTGCAACTGGCGGAAGCCAACGATGATCTGCAACTGGCGGAAACCAACGACGCAACCTCAACCGATCACGAATTGAAGATACATCCTCGCCACGACGACAGTGACCTGTTGATCATCGAGGACGAAGTCGACATGCACCATCTTGATCAGGGGCAGACGTCGAAAGCGACCCGTCCCAATACCATCGACTACAAACGAATGCTCAAACGCATGCGATCGAAGAGTTGAAGGCATTGACCAACCGTGTAACAAGTTGCTTGCCCCCAGTCGCTACTAACAATGCCATTACAGCAGATCGCTCAACAAATCATCACGCTTGCCGACAGACGAGCCTCAACGCCTGTTCTGGTCACGCCTCCTTACCTGTCTTTCCGACACCAATTCTACTTGGAGTTGACTCAGGAGCTAAGTCGACACACGGAGCGTACGGTCCGCATTGACTGGTACCGCGGACTACCAGGCCTTCGCACGTTGATCTCAGATCAGCTTGCCGCATGGCATGTGAAATCGATCAATCGCGTGCTGCGAACACAAGGCGACCCAGGATCAGCAAATGCACCGGAAACTCCGTCTACGGGAGAGCGATCCCATACAAGCGTTGAGTTGGGGCAACCGGATCACGAACCTTTCGCAGAGCTCGCCCAAACCGGTAGCCCCAAAGCTGCCGTGCAAATCACGGCGTCCATCGCCAGACCGGGCGGTAAGACGCGTGACCTCGTGATTGGTTTAGCTGATGTGCGACAGCAGCTTCCAGACTGGACCACGGCAATCTGGCTGGGGACATCACAATCCGAGATTGACCAATGGCGTGCCGCATGAGTTTACAATCCGTTCTTGTCTACTGGTCTGGCCCGGACCATTTAACAACTCCGACATACTTCTGGAGTTTGTGGCGTGCTATGTTGACTACCCTTGATTGCGACAACATTGAACGCCAGATAATAAAGAACAAGCAGACGTGAATACAAACCAACAGCCCCAGCACATCACGCCCGAAACAACTCGCATCGGCTGGATCGGAACCGGCGTGATGGGAAACAGCATGTGTGGGCATTTGATGGCTGGGGGCTATCCTGCAACGGTTTACAACCGCAGCCCCGAGAAGGCATCCTCTCTGGTTGAGCGTGGCGCAGTGCTGGTGAATTCCCCCAGCGAAGTGGCAGAGCGTTCGGATGTGGTGTTTACGATTGTCGGATTTCCCAAGGACGTCGAGCATGTGATTCTGGGGAAGGACGGTGTCCTGAGTGGTTCATCGCCGGGGATGACGATTGTGGACATGACCACCAGCAAACCGTCTCTCGCGGAGCGAATCGCAGTGGAGGCAGCCGGGCAAGGTGTCGCGAGTATCGATGCGCCCGTGAGCGGTGGTGACACGGGTGCGAAAAACGCAACCCTCTCCATCATGGTCGGTGGAGCTGAGGATGAAGTCAAAAGAGTGGAACCGTTGTTCAAACTGATGGGCAGCACGATTGTTCGTCAAGGTGGGCCGGGCCGCGGTCAACACACGAAAATGGTGAACCAGACCTTGATCGCCTCTGGAATGATTGCCGTCTGTGAAGCACTTCTGTACGCCACCAAGGCGGGACTCGATCTACCCACAGTCCTGCAAAGCGTTTCATCAGGTGCGGCTGGCAGTTGGTCGCTGACCAACATGGCACCACGGATGATTGATGGGGATTTTGATCCCGGATTTTTTGTAGAACATTTCATCAAGGACATGCGAATCGCCTTGGACGAGGCGGCAGCCATGAACCTTGCCTTGCCAGGGCTAGCACTTGCACAACAACTGTATCAGGCAGTTGTGGCGCAGGGGCACGCAAAAGACGGGACTCAGGCGTTGATCCTGGCAATGGCAGAGCTGAATCAAGTGGACTGGAGGAGTCCTGCACAATGAATCGCTATACGATGCTGTTTGCACCTCAGGCATGGAAACCCAATGTCAGCCCGACGCTGGTCAAATTTTTACGTCCCTTCCGAGATCGACAACGCAAACGTCTGATCCAGATCCCGAAGGTTGAGGTGCAAGGCGCAAGCATCGTCCAGGAGCGGCTAGCGAACGGTGAAGGCGTGATGATCATGCCCAACCACTCAAGTCATGCCGACCCTTACGTCATCTATTCAGCAGCCGACCAGATTGGGACAGCTCTGCATGTGATGGCAACCTGGCATGTTTTCGATGACAAGTCGTGGCTGGCACGCTGGATCTTGACCAAACATGGATGCTTCAGTGTTGACAGGGAAGCCAACGACATTGGTGCGTTTCGGCTTGCAACCAGCCTTCTGCAAGAGAAACCGGAGCCGTTGGTCATTTTCCCGGAAGGGGAAATCTACCACTGCAATGAACGTATCACACCGTTTCGCGAGGGAGCGGCCGCGATTGCAGTAACAGCAGCAAGAAAAAGCAAACGCCCCATCACCTGCATTCCCTGCGCCATTCGTTACAGCTATGTCGATGACCCTACGGACTCGCTGTTGGCCACCATGAGCGAACTGGAAAGCTCCATCTTCTGGCGTCCGAAAACGACCGAACCTCTGGACAAACGCATCTATGACTTTGCCGAGGTGTTACTGATGGTCAAGGAACTTGAATACCTGAACACGACTCAGTCGGGACGCTTACCCGAACGTATCGCGTCCTTGCGCGAACACGTTCTATCCAACGTCGAAAACCGTAATGAAATTGGGGGTTCGACCAAAAGCATCCCAGAGCGGGTCAAAGCGGCCAGAAAGACCATCATGGAAAAGAGGCTTGCCGAAGATCAGCCTGCTGAACAGCTTCAGCAGCTGCATCATGATATGGAGGACCTGTTTCTGGTAGTTCAATCATTCAGTTATCCCGGTGACTACGTCGATGATCATCCCTCCACTGACAGGATGGCCGAGACAATCGATAAATTCGAAGAAGACGTACTCCAGAAGACAACGGCCACGATCAAGGCCGAACGCCGCGTACAAGTCACGTTCGGAGAACCGGTGGACGTCAGCAGCGATCGCAAGGTGAAATCACAGACCACCACCATCACCGCAACCATTGAACAGCGGGTTCAAGAGATGCTCGATATGGCCAAGTGACGATCACGTGGCATCTCTGATTTCTGCATCCCGAATTTTTCACCACCACGTTGAGATCGAACTGCAAAATTTACCCCTGTGGTTGTCGTTTTCGCTTCTCCGCTGATTGCCCTTGTCATGTGAATCATTCCATGAATCGTGATGGACTGACGCGGACCCTGATTCCATCAACAGATGCTGTGGAAGCCGCATCGGTTTGGCTGCTGACTCGAACAGTTCGCCTTCTGTGTACCGCATTGAGGGGCGCGAAAACCGCTTGACTTGCAAGTGTTGCACGCCAAGTGCATTTGCGGGTGCGACGATCAAAACCGGATCCACGCGTGATTTCCCTGCAATCTCGCCACCCCTGAACTGCCATGCCGCCTTGTGAGCGTTACCCAACCAGCGAG
>PKCN01000047.1 GCA_002862205.1 Planctomycetaceae bacterium
AAGAAGTCGTCTGCTTCGGCTTCCCAGATCAAGTCGTCCAATTCCGACAGCCAATCCTGAGCATGTACTCGCTCTGCGGGTGTACCAGTTTTATATTCGCCTTTGATGTCGCCCAGTTTGATGTAGGAATCGGGGTCACTGCAATATTCGTCACTGCGATATTCGTCACTGCGATATTCGCCTTTGATGTCACCCAGTTTGATGTAGGAATCGGGGTCACTGCGATATTCGTCACTGCGATATTCGCCTTTGATGTCACCCAGTTTGATGTAGGAATCGGGGTCACTGCGATATTCGTCACTGCGATATTCGTCACTGCGATATTCGCCTTTGATGTCACCCAGTTTGATATAGGAATCGGGTTCCTGTTCGAGAAACCGATCCTCAGCGGAAACGTCGATTCCTGGGGTCAGGCAGACCACAATCGCAGCCAGAGCAGCATGGAAAACTGAATTCACGTGATTTTCCTTCGATTCGAGAGAGATAAGGCGAAAGCGTGGTGCTTCGGTTTGGCGTTAGCGTTGCATTTGCCATGCCAAAGGGGCATTCTCTCGATTGAATGGTATTTTTGCCGCAGAACATGTTGATTTTCCCATCAGCTTCGGAGTCATTCCGCGTCTTTGAATGAGATCAGCTGTTCCCATTCTGAGAAGAATTACACAGAGACCTGCTTGTGGCGTTGTTCGAATTCGTCGATCAGCAAGGGTGCATTTTTTCAACACGAGACCAAAGAAATGAGCCGATGCTACTGTTTCAGATTTTCTTGTCGGCCCCGTCAAGTCTGATCTGAATCCGAGACACCGGCAGAGACTGCTTTCCAAAACCAAGAGTTCAATCTGATTGATTCTGTTGAAGTGTTGTGAGAGTATCGTGACGCAAGGACAGCACAGCGGTTCACCCCCCTCATATTCGGTTTCACACGACCGTTGACTGTGTCGCGGTTCGCGGTGTCCTGGCACCTAATTGAAAAATCCTCCGAAGAACACAATCACGGCGACGACTGTTCGCCGCTCCTGATCATCGCAACAGTTTGAACTGCTGCCCCACGATCGCCCGCTTTGACGGATCGTTCCAGCACTGGTGACCTCGCCAATCAACCGTCCTTGTTTACGAACTTTACCATTGGAATCGACGTTGCCAATTTTCGCACCTGAGCGGCGGATGGTCCCACCTGATTCCACCTCGCCAATCAGCCCACCATTTTTTCGCACATTGCCGTTGGAATCGATACTGCCAACTTTCTTCCCTCTTTCACGGATGGTGCCATTTCCATCCACCTTCCATGCAACAGCACCCGACTTCCTGATCGTAATATCAGCATTTGCAGACAGGCAGTTGTACGTCATTCCCAACAGAAACAAACACAGAATCAGTGGACGGTTCATTATTTCTCAGTCTTTTTTGGCGGTGTTCTTTCTTAACATTCTAGAGGTTTGCATTGGTCAGGACCAATCGCGCGGGATCTCGATCTCACTCGCCAATCCCAAGTTTCACCAGATACGTGACTGATCATCACATGCGGCAGATTTTTTCAACGGATTGCTAGAATCACTTGATCCCTATTATGATCTTCTGTCATGGAAGTGATCGCATTGCAATCCGGAAGCAGTGGAAACTGCATTTACGTCGAAGCTGGTGGCAAGCAGTTATTGTTTGATGCCGGAATCAGCGGTATTCAAGCTGAAACACGTTTAGCCGATCACGGTCGGGACATCCGCGATATTGATGCCCTGATCATCTCTCATGATCATCGAGATCACGCTGTGGGGATGGGAATCTATCAACGCAAGTATGGTCTTCCCATTTATGTGACGCGTGCGACGCTGGCAGTTGCCCGAGAGAAGATTCGCCTTGGAAAGTTGGATGACATTCGACATTTCGATGCAGGATCAACGTTTGCGTTGGGAGACGTCCAGATTCAAACCATCCCGACCCCGCATGATGCGGCCGATGGCGTTGTTTTCGTCATCGATGATGGCAGCCACAAAGTGGGTATTCTGACTGATCTCGGGCATGCGTTTGACGAACTGGATGAGATTCTTCCACAGCTGGATGCAGTATTCATCGAGAGCAACCACGATCTTGAGATGTTAGCCGGCAGCTTTTATCCGGAGAGCCTCAAGGCTCGGATTCGCAGTTCGCGAGGACACATTTCGAACCACGATGCTGCTGAGTTATTGCGACGCTCGGCGTCGCCCAAGTTGCAATGGGCATGCCTGGCCCATCTTTCAGAAGAAAGTAATACTCCGGAGTTGGCAATCGAAACCCACCGCCGGGTGTTGGGTGATCGTTTTCCCGTTTACTGTGCAAGCCGCGACTCGGCGACACCGCCGCTGCGACTTTGATTGATCACACGAGGAAACATCAGGATCCCTCGCTCATCGACACACTCACCCTGCGTACCTTGTGGCAATGACCCAATTACCTTTCGGGCGATGCCCCAAGAACCTGATTGAATTCGCTCTCCTGTCTGGTGTTCCTCTCCTGTCTGGTGTTCCTCTCCTGTCTGGTGTTCCTCAGACCAACAGTTCAGAAAGCGGTCCCTTCTGCTGGTCCTGATCGAGGTTCAAATCGAATCGTCCGAACACATCCCTTGGTTTCCCGGCAGCCTCAAGCAACGAATTATAAAGACAGGCGATTGTTTGATGTCCCGGCTTGCCATAACCCGGATATTGTAGATACCGTCCCCCATCGGTTCGTTTCAGTTTGCCGCTGATTCCCCCGACCAACACAAACGGCCATTCTGTGCAGCTGCCATGATGTTTCTCAGCGGCATCACTTAGATAGACAATCAAAGTGTTGTCCAACATGGTGCCATCACCTTCGGGCACTGCTTTCAATTTTGCAGCAACTCGGGCAATCTGTTCGACTTGAAACCGACGGATACGATTTCTTGCCTCAACGGCAGTCATACCGGCGACTGCTTCGGCGTGGCCAAGACCATGGACATGCTTTTCGATTCCCAAACCACGGTAGGTCACATCAAGCGTATCAGCCCGTACAGTCACGACATTGGACAAGCCAGCGACCAGAGTGGCAGCGGCAATATCGAAGTGAGCCTCGATTCGATCCGTTTCCACACTGGACTCATACTTATCGTCGACTTCGGGTGCATGGTGTCGAATGGTGGCTTCCAGGCCCGACAATTTTCTGCGACGATCCCTCAAACTTTCAAAAGCTTCCAGATAGTAGTCCAATTTCTGTTGGTCATTTCCTGCGATCTGTCGCTGCAGCATCTGAATATCACCGACCATATGATCCAATAACATGGTGCTCAATTGTTGGTCCGCCTGGCCATCAGGACCTGTTGCTGCGATGCCAAACAGATTTTTGTAGGCCATCAGGGGACTGGCCTGATAGGGCAACGGACGATCGACATCGATTGCTGAGATACCGGGATACACGACGGAGTCTTTGACACCCGACAAGACCTTCCCGCCAAGCGTCAAACCGACATGCGGAAAAATGGATGGCAATGCTTTTGCGAGTCTTCCATCGACTGTCGCGCTGGCAGCGCGTCCCGGATTTCCTTCGCTGCCTGTGTGATAACAACCCATGGCTCCATACCATGCAGAGTGCCCGCCGCGGCACATCTTTCCAGACAATCCCTGAAGAATCGTCAAGTGATCCCGATGGTCGTTCAGCGGCGCCAGGGAGTCCGGTAGTTCATGTTCAGCGAGTGATACATCCAGTAGTGAGTCGGACGGCTTCAATTCATCGGGCCAGCCCTGCTCACTTCCTGGCTGCGTCAATCCGGCCGCCAACGTCGTTGGAACAAGCTCTGCAGGAGTCAGCCCACTGCATTTGACCACGAACAGAAAGCGTCGAGGCACGGTCGCCAACGCTCCAGCCGCTTCCGCTTCAACACGTTGCAAAAAAGGGAGCAGCAGTGGCGAAACCGTGGCAGCTGCGGCCGTCTTGAGCATTGCTCGGCGATTTTGTTGTGACATGGTTCACTTCACTTTTCGATACAGGAAAGAGTCTGATGACAACAAGGATGCAATCATCGCCTTCATGCTACCACCCTGTTTGACGTAGGCTTGATCAGCGGCAATCAACGTGGGCGAATCAACCAGCGTCTCGTTGCGTCCCAGCCAGAAGCGAAACGCGTGCCGAACGAATGACTGCCGCACACGCTTCGATTTCCCCAGTCGTTGCACCAATTCAAAGACATCTTCGACATCCCCGTTCAACTGATCATCACCGCTGGCGCTGACATGACCATGGGTATCGATCTCTGTTGTTTGAGCGTCGTGGTGGCGTTCCGGAAAAATAGACAGCAGGTCTCCGAGTAATTCCTGATTTCGATAGCGTCCAAAATCATCAAACTGCTCGAATGGAAACCCGAGCGGATCCATCTTTTGGTGACATTTCCAGCAATACTCAGCTCGCGTCACCTTCAGCCGTTGACGCAGCGATTCATCACGGTGCTCGGGAACAACGGCATTCACATCGAGTGGAACATCGGGCATGGTGTCGGCCAGCAAGTGCTCGCGAATCCATTTTCCACGGCGGATCGGGTCGTTATCAAAATTTCCGCTCCAGGCGATCAACCATGCCGGATGCGTCAGAATTCCGGCCCGCTGCCCTGCTGGCATTTCAAACGGCTGTTGCAGCGGATAATCCCACGTCTTGTGGTCAAGATTATAAAAATCGACATACTGCCGGGAACTTGGTCCTTCGATCGGGATTGGATGACGGCCTTCGGCTTCAGCACGCTGCACATACTTGGTATTGAAATCAAAGTTGGCATCGTTCTTGTTCGTCTTGATATAGTGCAAATCTTTCTGAATATTCTCGAGCGAGCCGAGGTAGGCCACAAAGTACTTGTCGGTCGTCAATAACTGGTTCAGCACGTCGCGATCCTGATCAAAGATATGCATGACCAGTTGATCGGCATCATCGACCATTCGTTGCGTCAGATAACGATCACCAAATCCAATACGTTTTGCATCTTTGAAGACGTTAGGAGCATGGTGATACCCAAAGAATTCGCGAAAGAATCGTAGTGTACGTGTATTTCGGATGCCATGATCCTGAGTGAACATTCGATAGTCAGCAGTCGACATGTTGTGGCGATCGAGTATCTGCAACACCACTCGCTGTATCTGTGCTGGGTCTTCGAGTTGTCCGTTCAAGGCGAGATCAAGCAAGTTCGTTGGTGTTTCACCGTCACTTGCAATCACCTCAATTTCACTGGGTCCTGTGTCGGATAGTGCCCGGGCGATGGCAAAGGCAAGCTCAGTCGGTGAGAGCCGACGTCGCCCATCCGCATCCAGCGGCCCTAGTCCAATCTCCATCCGGTACACGGCTTCTGGCTTCATCAGGATGGCTTGCAACATCGTCTGCAGTGCCTTGATGCTACCTCCGGTTTTGGCCGCCCTGCGAAAGAAGCCAATCAGTGATTCAAATTCCGATTCTTTCGGTGGCCGTTCCAACAGCAAATCAAATTCAAACGCGATTGCCGCTCGAAGCGTTTCATCATTTGGCATCTGCTGTGATTCAAGAATCAGTTCAAATTCGGCCGGCGTTCTTTTCGCTTTTCTGAGTTTCGCTTCATGGTCACGAAAGGTGACGCCAGTGGTTTGATATTCGGCCAGCGTGCGGCAATTCATCATCAGCAATTGCAACGTTGCCTCACCCGCCACATGCTGCGAAGCAAAATCGGCAATTTCTCCTCGCGATGCATCCAACGGAAAGGGCTGGTGGATGGCAGTGACTTCGCGCAAGTGGCGACCGAAGCCGTTCAGAAATTCATCGTAAACATAAGGACTCAAACGCCACAAACGCGGTGGTGATGAAGCTGGGCCATGATACGAGCCATCAAACAGCTTTTCGTGACTCACATGGTTGCCAAACTGGGGTGAATTCAATTTGTGCCAAACCGCCGGTTTTTTTCCCACAGCACGCAATTGGTGACTAATCCACTCCTTCACTTGCCCGGCTTCGCTGACAGACAGCTGAGCCGATTCGGCGGGTGGCATGGCACCCAATGTGATTTGCTCGTGCACACGTTGCCACATGTCCAGCTGAACATCATCGATTCGTTTTCCATCAGCAAAATCCAGACTCAGCTTATCCAGGCTCAGGTTATCCAGGCTCAGGCCCGCCTCTGGATTCACTTTCTGATGACAATCCGAGCAGTGCTTGTTCAGAATAGCCAATACCTTTTGTCGATCATCAGCCATAACGAAAACGGCTGACTGACAAACGAAGGTCAGCACGAGCAACTTTAATGTCAAGAACCTGATTTCAAGCATCCCGCTGTTCGCACTGGGTAGGTTGTGAAACGCTCATTCAACAAAGCAGGAAAAAAGACCAACAGGATCCACCCTGCACGTCCTCTTTGCCGGCCATTCAGTCTACCATAGCTACCTGCACACTTGCCCTGCACTGCCTCACACCAATCTTCCATCACGCCAATCCTTATATTGGTTGAGCACATGCAAACCAGACCTGGTCGCTCACCCAATGGATACGGGGAACTGTTCGCATGGTTGCTTGGGATGGGAAAAGCCGGTGTACGTTATTTTTATCTTGGCCTACGGGGAACTGACTACCGATCTCTGGCAGAATTTTCTCACAACTTCAGCGTCTGCATGAAGACGGTTGCCGATGTAGAAAAAGCTCTAGAGCTTTGTGTTCGGCCCATGCGTGGGACGAGTATCGGCCGACGCTGGGCGTCTGCGGGGGATACGATTCGGCAAGGTGGGACCCTGACCGAGTCCCTCAAGCCCGCTGATGAATTTCTACCTGTTTTCTATCTGCCTCTTGTGGAGGCTGGCGAGCGGTCCGGACGATTATCGGAAGTTTTTCAGTTTCTTTACGAACACTGCAAGGCTCTCCGTGAACCTCTGGCAAATTTACGCCACACATGGTTATTTCCGCTGGGCATTTTTATCGCTGGTTCGGTGCTTCGCGTATTCGTGTGCCTGATCAACGGAAATGTGATCCAAGCAGCCCAGCTGGCTGTGGGAGAAGTGATCGACTGGGCACTGATTGGCCTGATTCTGGGTTTCATCATGGTAAGCCCGGCACGATATTTCATTGATCAAATCAAACTTGCACTACCCTTGATAGGTGATTTGGAGCGGGAGATTGCCACGCACCGATTCTTTCGCGTGATGTCGATGGTGTACGCCACAGGTGAACACCGAGTCGAATCAATGATACGAATGGCAGCCGAGACTGTCAGCAATCGTGCAGCGCGATTGGATTTGATGAAAGCGGCACGAGCAATCGAAAATCAAGCGACCATGACGCAGGCATTTCGACAGGTACGCTTGCTGACGCCCCAAGTCCAAACCACCATCGAAACAGCGGAGCTTTCGGGAAAGCTGGAAATTGGTTTTCAGAGCATTTCCAATGACGCCGGAAACTCAATGCTTGGCAAGTTGAAATTCATTCAACCCATTCTTTTCAGAATCGTGATAGTAGTGGTCATTTTTTCAACGTTGACGACCCTGTTAAAAATCGCTCTCTGGTCAAGCGGTTACTTGATCGGTTCGATTTGAGCCGAACCCTGTGCTGCATCGCATGTGCATTCATTCCGGCCGCGCATGAAGTCACTCAGCGTGATCATTGCCACCATTTTCCCGCCACGCCAATGCGTTCACAAATGCCTGACGGGTGTACGGGTTCAAATCCTGAGTCAACATGTATTGCAAATAGTCACCCGGAACAGCTTCAGACTCAACGGTACTGAACAGGTACTTGCCTCGATGTTTTCCCCACGCAATCTGTTTGGGATGAGTTCTCGCATGGTGTGAAAAGTTGTAGAACTGTCCCCCACTTCCAATCTTCTGACGTTGAACAATTTGTGTTGCCAGCAGATGTAGCATCCTGACATCGGCCTCAGCACTATGGGCATCCTTGGCCAGATCCCGCAACCAGCTTTCAAATCCAAACAGATGATAAAGTACTGCGAGTTGTTTGTGACAGTCAATTTCAGGCCACAGGTACTGGGCTATCCCGAGGGTATCAATGCATCGCACATCATCCGGAGAACCGATCACCTCGTAATCAAAGTCAACATTGTGGGCAACAATGAAATCACCTGGCTGCAATGGTATGAAGCTGCTGGCATCTGACGAGGGCGGGCAGTTCACAAGTTCGTCTGGAAGAATGCCATGCACAACTGTGGCACCAAGTTTCATTTCACCCGCAGGCCTGAATCGTTGCACATGAATCACTGGATCCTTGGCTGGGTTGAAGAGCGCCCATGCCACTTCGATCGGCTCGTTAGGTTCACCTCCAGTGGTTTCAGTATCGATCAGATAGATTTTGTTCAAATGATGCTCCGAATTCGCGATGTCAAGATGCGTCTACGGCGCATTCCTGGGGGGCAACCAGTCAGCTGGTCAGGAAGGTATGACTGCAGCATGCTGCATGCAGGGCAATCGCTTAACCATCGTAACGATCATAGTTGGTTGCTGCTGCATCCCAATTGATCTTTGCCAGGGCAGAAAACACCATCTCATCGACCGGCTCACCCAAGCCACCACTGAACCAACAGACTTGCAACCGTGATCGATCATCAGAATCACCTGAACGAGTAGGATAAGGTGATTCCAGAGTGGCTTGGAAACGGTAGTCAGGTAGAGGAAACACGCCAGGTCGAATCAACACAAACCCCGTCGCGGGAAATCTTCTGCTTTCCTGACGACGCTCAAGATTGATCATCATGGAGTGGCTGATCGACTCAGGAGTCCCCTCCAAATGTCCGGCGTATGTCTGCACCAGATCGAGCTTGGTCAAACGCAGCTTTCTCTGGTTGAAAATTCCTCTCCCTTTCTGCACCAGATACCTTGGTGGCTTGTCATCACAATTATCCAGGCGATCATCATCTGCTGCAAAAAAGGCTTGCTGAAACTTACGGTGGTTTGCCTGCTGTTCCTGCAACACCGCCAACGCATGCAATGCGGTATTTCGATGGATTTCGAGGACGGGAGCGATGGAACCCTCGGCATCACGTTGGTATCCCCCCGCGAGATTCCACGCCACGGGTATGCCTTGCGCAACCAATTGTTCAAAAACGACTCGATCCCGCTCTGACAATTCCGCGTTATCCAGAACACCACCAAGAGGATCATCGCGATGTGGATCTGCCCCGGCCTGATACAGGACAATGTCAGCACCCTCTGCCCGCATGGCCTTGATCGCTTCATCAAGCCATTCGAAATAGGCTCGTGCATTTGGCAGATGCTGTTCGCCGGATGTCCAATGCACAATGGAATGCTGTAGTCCCAATTCAAGAATGATATCGTTTGTTCCGTCACCACGATGCCAATCACAATCCAGAATTCCGACCTTTCGCACCTGGTCGTGCTGTAGCAATCGATTTGCAGCAACCATCAACCCGTTGAATGTGCAAAATCCGTGATTTGACGCATGGCCGGCATGATGAAATCCACTTGATGGTGAACACGTCAAACCTGACTCGAGTGCATCCTCTGCAGCCGCGATCATGGAACCGACGGTCCAACGGGTCGACTCAGCCACCCTCGGATCTGTATTTCCATGGCCATTGGCGACATCACCACTGAACAGATCAAGCACATACTGGGGATCGTGCACGCTTTGAAGTTCCTCGATCGAGACGGGTTCGAACGGGACCCGCTTGACCAGTCTGTGGTGTACCCAGTCCGAGAATACGGCGGCAGGTTTCTCGCCCGAAGGCGAATAGCCTCCCGAGGGACAAGACATGCGATCATCATGGAAAGTGCGCAAGAGATGCTTCAAAGTGACAACCTGTGAGAGAAAAAGGAAACGGTCAGCACAACTTCCACTGCATGGCAGACGACTGTGGCTGAAAGAGAGAAGAGAACTTTGAAAGTTCTGCATCGCGTACTGCTGAGCGATTCAGTACATTAAAATAGTCACAGTTCAGGGCAAAAGGGGGCGCGCAAATCGCCAACAATGTCCGCTTCACGACGATCGGTAACAAATCAATCAGCCTGACATGAAACCTGCAATTTTTTTGACCTCGACCGAATACTACCATCTCGCCACATCAGCTCAGATCTCACCTTGGGTGAGTCATTATCTGGTTCTTCCGGCTCCATGGATTTGAGCGGTGATCGCTACGCCAGAAAACCGTTGGCGAATGGATGCGGAGTTGCGAGTTGGCAGGGTTCCCCTTGCCGCATCTCCCCTCGTGGTGGTTGATTCTGCGTGAAGTTCGCAACACCTGTGGTTGTTGGAGCAAGGTGTGGTTGTCGGAACAACGCGTGGTTGTCGCAGAAATTCAGGTTCAATCGGATGTTGCGGATGATGCGATGGGAATCTTACGACGATCCGTCAACCAGCGATCGCAACAAACGCACCGTTTCGTTGGCTGCAAGCGTGGGCGCTAATGCAGTCGATGCGATTCCGGATACCACTTTGGTAATGTTGTGGTCCACTCTCCCATCACTGCTCCAGACCTGTGCATCGGGAGCAGTGATATAGACGGAAAAGGTACGGTGTCCTGTTCCGGGTCGTTCACCAATCACATGCAGGATCGCCTTGGTTCCCTTGGACCGGGCGTACAGAATTTCCCCAACCTGGTAACCCGCTCTGACGCGTCCCGAGTTCACCACAATATTTTCCGGCGCCGGTATGAAGTCTTTTCTGCTCAACTCTGTTCGTAGACTTTTCAAAAACGGTTTCAAATGATTCTTTTCCATAATGGACAAAGCATTCAGCCCATCTGAGATCACAATCTGAACATTGAATTGGTCATCATGGCGTGCGCGCAATGCTTCCACGCTCAAGATGGACTGCTCACCGAGTTTCTCACCGCTGGACGGATGCAAAATGTAGTCATTGCGATCTTTTGACTCGGTATTCAGCGCCAGAGCTGCGGGAACCTGACCAATGAACCCGGGTGTCAGCTGCGCCCAAATGCTCTTTTTGGCATCATCGTAAATTCGATGAATGTTGCGCTCGGTTGTTTTTGGGATTTCTGTCACCGAGGCTCCGTGACCCTCTGTGACAAAAACTCCTCTACTTCGTACGGATTCGATTTGCTGTTGTGCCTCCCGAGTGATTACCTGCTCGGACCTGACATCACCTTTGCGGCGCAGATATTGCAAATACACCCATGCGGGATCACCAAAGTGCGATGTTGGTTTTCCTCGTTCATCAATGACTCCGATGGTTTGAAAAAATTTCCACATGGGATCGTTGACCCGATAGCCAAATTTTTCCCGCAGGCGAAGGTGATCATGGTAGCCCGTGGTCAGGTAACCGAGCATGGGATCAATTTTGGTTGGCAAGGCCATGAGGTAGGCCGGGTTTGCTGGCATGATCTGGTCAAGACACCAATCAAGATCCTGCAAGGAGACTTCCATATGCAGTGTCGAACAGACATCAAGTCCGATGGTCAATCCATGTAGTTTGCCCATCACAATGTCCTCCAGACAACATCGAACCAGCTGTTCTCTGGTACGAAAGACTTCTGGCCCAATGAAACCTGCCACATCATTCAAATGGACCCATGGTTTCAAATCCGTTCCCAGCTTGGCTTTCTCCACTTCATGTTTCAGCGCCCGGGCAAACCCATACTTACGTGACTCGTGAACGACCATATCAAAGCCGTTACCATGGCCATTGGTAAAATCAGCTCCTTGGCCTGTTTCAAAGTAGAGGTCAAACCGGCCCTGTCGTTGTCTGGCATAGGACAGCATTTTTTCAATACTGATATCAAAAGTCTGATTGGCTCCATCGGTACCCGCAATGCTTTGGAACCATAGTGCCGTGCTGCCAGGATGTCTGCTTTCGACTTCTGCCTGCACATCAATGTGCGACAGCACACAGTGCGGCAAATGATCCTGCAGTCCGAATACAGCAATGACCTCTTGCAATGTGTGCTCTACCGCGGCTACTGAATCCGGGTCGCTGGACACAGGGTTGGTACCCACCAACACATCGCCAACGGCATAGGCCCATGCATCGAACAACTGCCAACGGATATCCTCCAGATTGTCCGTCGGTGAATTGGGCTGTACGCGTGCTCCCAGATACCCCTGTGCGCCAATTTTGCTATTGGGCAAAGGATGAAAGATTTTTGCCCCTACCGTGATCAACTCCTGATTGCTCATCAACTTTACGACGCAACCGATGGCAAGACTGGAAAGCCCGGGCAACCGAGCTTTGATTTCTGTCTCATCACCCTCCAGCAGCCATTGCTTCAGTTGACCCAAAGTCTGGTTTTGCCGAGATCGGTGATCATCACGCACAACTGTCTGTTGCAAAAGCAGAGACAGCCGATCACGCGAGATGGGATGTTGATCCAAGTCTGACAGACGGGTGTTGGCTAACAGTTGCTGGGCGGTCGTACGCACGGCGTGGTTGTCAGCTGATACGCCGAGGCTGGCGTCCCCTTCTTTAAAAGGATTCGCCGCACCGATGATCTTCCGATATCTCACTTCATCAAATCGCGAGTCAACACGATTCAAGTACTTGAAAATATCTTCCCCGGCGCGACCAGGTAACAAGCTGACGGCGGGCAACTGCGGTGTGATCGCGGATGCCGAGGGTGGAACATTTGCGAGAGCCGCCACACTCCCCAAACCTGCTGAACGCGTGAATTGCCTTCTGTTGATTTTCATCGATGACCCTTTCAACACAGTGAACTCAACACAGTGAATTCAGCACAGTGAATTCAGCACAACGGTTTCTGTTTCGACGCGACTCTTTCTGTTTCAATAGTGTGCTTCCAGCCATCGCAGCAGACTCGGCCTTCTTTGCAGATCACATCTCTGCTGTCGTCATCATCCTTGTCTTCCTTGACGCTATTCAATGAACCACGCATTGGCTGAGCCTGTTTCAGCGTTTCATGCCTGTTGTTTCAAAGGATACACTGCGTAACCGGCGTTCGACAATGTTTTCTCTGCCAGTGGCCAATGAGGGTTCTTGATCAGCAAGTAGTCTGTATCGAAAGTTGACAGTGCAAAGACGCTAATGCCTGCTTCTGCAAGATGTTTTGTGATCGCCGAAAGGATTCCAACCAGAGCAAAGTCCAGTTTTCCAGCAACCCGAATGCATGTCCAATCAGGTTCTGACTCAACATGTCCGGGAACGCTTGATTCCCGACACACGATTGATAATTCATCGGGTGTCCATGTCAGCGATATGAACGACTGCTCATTGGTACCATCGCGTACCGCCCATGGCGGAATCGGGTCATCAGGTGAAAGACGACAAATGGCGTAACGGTCCGTGAGCACCTCGAAACTTAACATCAGTCGTTGTTCTGTTGAATTTTCTGTTCGAGGAAGTTTTCAAGACCTTCTGGATCATCCGTACCGATTCTGACTTTCCGTCCCTGTCGGTACCAAACATCAACACATTCGTACCCCCATATATTCCAAACCCACCCACCACTGGGGCTGATATGTATTCCGATACCATCCAAGATGGTCGATTTGGCTGGTTCTACTTTTTCAAGCTCACTGTATTGCAGGCGGCGTCTGAATAACGGCAGAGGTCCAAAAGCGATCAACAACTCTGTTCCTTCATCACTGACCGTCAAATGATGGAAACTCAAAGCAAACAAAAGCATCAAGGCACCGGAACAATACAAAATCGTCTGCAAGACGATCTCACCCATCATGACAGCCGACACCAAAATCGGGATGGAACATGCGAGCAGCAATAGATAAAGCGGTCCAGACTGTGTGTGATCGTAACGCATGGTCGCCTGACCTGTTTGCTCTGAAACCATTCGAAAATTGAAGTGACAGTCCTTGTAATCTAACAGAGATGAAGGCATCAGATTCAAGCACAGCGAGTCAAAAGCATCGAAGTTCACTCAAAACCGGGCTGATGGGAGGCTCATGTTCTCGCTGCCTGATCGCAAGCGATTCGGGTTGAAATTCACACGTTCGAAGCTCAGTGTCTTTGCTGCCAAGAACCTTTTGCATTCAGGAGACCACATCTGACCCGGGCTGCCGCTCCACGAATCACCGTTCAACCCCAACCTCTCAAGTCCTCAATTCAAGGCTTGATTTTGACCTGAATTCCCACCGAAGCCGAAGCAGAGTAATCTACAGCAGTCATCCAAATCGTCTGTTCAACTACATTCTCCAGCAAGCCGGCAATCTAACGATGGAAATGGAATTACGCCTGTCCAATGATTCACCGCTATTACCAAGTGTTCGAGCCTTTGTCCGATCGACTCTGAACGAACTTGGGCTTCCTGACACAACTGTTTCGGGCCTTGAGCAGTTGGTAGACGAAGTCATTGCCCACACCATTGAGCACGCCTATCCCCATGGCGAAGATGGTGCTGTCATTGTCAAGGTTACCGAGTCGAATGGAAAATTTGAAATCACGATCTGCGATGATGGAGTGCCGCAGGACATTCAAAAACTCGAATCCGAATTGGTCAAAGGTCCGGTTGACCTGCCTGGCCTGCGAAACGCGATCAACACAGGAATGTTGGACGAAATGCACTGGTCGGCCTTGGGCCCCAGCGGCAAAGCGTTGCATTTGATCAAGTGGCTTGGCGGCAGATCGGTCAAGGACAGTGATTCCCCGCAAATCAGCGAAGATGAACCTCTGGCACCAGAGCAGGATTACGATGTACGAAAATCCACGCCAGAAGAAGCATTGCAGATATCGCAACTGATCTATCGCATCTATGGGAACACCTATTTCAACGAGGATTTGTATTATCCGGACCGCGTCGCGGCTCAACATGCCAATGGAACCGTACTGTCGATTGTTGCCGCCGATGCCGAGGGGTATCTGGCAGGTCACTGCGCATTGGAATTCAACGACGCTGGTCCAGTCGCAGAAGTTGGTCAAGCCGCAGTTGATCCCAGACATCGCGGCAGAGGCCTGCTCAATCAAATGAAGGATGGCTTGGACAAGGAAGCGAGACACATTGGTCTTGCTGGTTGGTACGCTGATTCTGTGACGGTCCACATCTACACCCAGAAATCGAATGCTCACCATGGTGGTCATATCTGTGGCGTCGGCCTGGGTGTATCACCAAAAAATGAATCCTTTGGTGGCATCGCTGAAGAACTTTCCCAGCGTGTCAGTTGTGTGATTTACTTTCATTGGGTCACAGAACCTGCAGAACGTGAGGTTTTTGTTGCAGATCGGCACCACGAAATGGTTTCAGAGATTTACGAAAACCTGGGATGTGGAGTCCGTTTTGGGACTCCTGAGCCTGCGAATCAGGCACATGGAACGCTTTCGATCAAGGTCAACCCTCGGGCACACTTTGCTGCAATCCACGTGACGACACTTGGTCAGGATACGGTTCAGAATATTCGTAGAGCCGCAAGAGAACTCGTGGAACTATCCCATGTCGAAGCATTGCTGGTGGAGTTACCGCTGGAAGATCCGGGGACGCCCGAGGCATGCGAAACGCTGGAGCAACATGGATTTGGTTTTACCGGCATTGGCCCCCATTTTGCTGCCGGCGGTGACGTGATCAAGCTGGAATATCTGGTAGAGCCACTTGAGAAAGATCCGATCAAATTGTTTGAACCATTTGCCGACCGTTTGGTCGACTATGCTTTGAGCGAACAGAAGCGCGTTCGGGAATCCATGTAAAACGTAATGGTGGATCGAATCAGACTTGGTGCAGTTTTTTCTGGTGCAGTTTTTTACTGACAACACCTGCATTCATTGTCGATCAGTAATCAAATTAACCAACTCGGCAACCTCAGAAACCTGGCGATGCAAAACAATACCACCGACCGACCGACCTTCGTCACGCATCTGGAATGTGGCAAGACAAAAGCTCGCTATGCAGCAGACCAGTTGCTTGGCTTATCTGATGTCGGCAGTCCTTTGATTGTGCGATACGATGTCGAGGGTATCTCAAAGGCTTTGAGCAAAGAGGAACTGCGATCCCGTCCCGCTGATCTCTGGCGATATCGTGAATTTCTGCCTGTTCGGCAGACAAAGAATATTGTCAGTCTCGGCGAGATCATGACACCATTGATTGACCTGCCCAGCATGCAGAAAGGTCAGGGACGTTTGATCGTCAAAGACGAAGGTCGACTTCCGACCGGATCATTCAAAGCTCGGGGCCTCTGCATGGCGGTTTCGATGGCGAAAGAACTGGGTGTTTCCAAACTGGCAATGCCAACCAATGGCAATGCGGGTGCCGCGATGGCAGCCTATGCCAGCCGCGCTGGAATGGAGACCTACATTTTTTGCCCCGATGACACCCCGGAAATCAACGTTCGGGAGATCGCAGCCCAAGGCGCAAAAGTCTGGCGAGTGAATGGCCTGATCAATGACTGTGGAAAAATTGTCGGTGGTGGTAAAGAGACTCTCCATTGGTTTGATTGTTCCACACTGAAGGAACCGTACCGGATCGAAGGAAAGAAAACGATGGGTTTGGAATTGGCAGAGCAATTCAACTGGCAGCTTCCTGATGTCATTTTCTATCCGACCGGCGGCGGCACAGGGCTGATCGGGATGTGGAAAGCTTTTCTGGAACTCAAGGAAATGGGTTGGATTGAAGGTCGGTTGCCACGCATGGTCGCCGTTCAGGCCACGGGTTGTGCGCCGATCGTCAAGGCCTATGACAATGGCGAACAACACGCAGAACTTTGGCAGGACGCGCACACGGTGGCAGCAGGGATACGTGTACCCGCAGCCATTGGTGATTTCCTGATACTCAATGCAGTGCGAGAGAGCAATGGTTTTGCAACCGCAGTCTCTGACGAAGCAATCATGGACGCTCGCCATGAAGCTTCGATCAAGGATGGAATGCTAATGTGCCCCGAGGGTGCTGCAACGCTAGCCGCTTATCAGCAGGAATTGAAATCAGGCAGGATTTCAGACGATGAAGACTGTATTTTATTCAACTGCGCAACGGGTCTGAAATATCCTTTGCCGGCTGTCGATGCACGCATCGATTTAAATCGGACCATTGATTACAGCACATTGTGAAATGTGCTGCGCGATGTTGATGGGAGCGTCCCGAAGACGCCAGTAGTCATCGATCGGTCCTGGCGAGCGCAAATCTGCTAGTCTGTCCTGCTAATTGCCTTGGCTCGCACACGACCGATTGTGAAGCGATCGAGATTGAGTCACGATTATCAAATCCCATGACCACGCCATGATTCCAGCGTTTCTCTTTGTCGCCATTCTGCTGATGCTTGGCGTCGTCCTGCGACTTGTCTTTCCCCTATTTCGCTGGTTATACATTCCAGCATCGGTGGTGGCAGGTCTGCTTGGGTTACTGACTGTTCAGACCCACCTCAGTGAAGCGATATCGGTGCACACGTCCAAATGGGCAAGTGTGTTAAGCAGTTGGCCAGGATTTCTCATCGCAATTGTCTTTGCAGGAATGCTGCTGGAGCGGAAACCTGCGCCATGGCGTCAGAGTGTTTCGCGCGTGGGTCGTCAGGGTCTGATGGTTTGGGTCATTGTACTGGGAGAAACCGCAATTGGTCTCTTGGCAACATGGTTGTTGATCACGCCATTCTTTGATGTACCCAACTCGATCGGCACGCTGATTGAAACCGGATTTGCAGGCGGCCACGGGACCGCTGCGGCCATGGGACAAGTCTTCGAGCATCCCAGCATCCAGTTGATCGGTGGTCTGGATCTCGGCATTCTGATGGCGACGGGAGGACTGATGTATGGGCTGGTCTCAGGCATCCTGTGGATCAACATTGCAGTGCGGCGGGGTTGGGTGGCCTCCAAGGTCACCTCTGGTGCCAAACCTGGCTCACCTGATCGGCAGATCAATCAGCCGATTGGTTATGGAAAAATCGGAAAAGACACCATCGACCCTCTGCTGCTGCAAGTGCTGTGGTTGGCGTTCGCATTGGGGATCGGGTTTGGTCTGCAGACGCTGGTAACGGCAGCGGCGGGATACGCTGAGAGTTTCATGAACGCATCGTCTCAATCAGAAACGCAACTTACAGAGCGAATGAGCCTTCAAAGCATTGTTGGCAGCTTCCCCCTTTTCATCTACACACTGTTCGGTGGATGGTTCGTACGAATTGGCTTGAGGAAGCTTGGTCATGAACAGGCAATCGATCGTGAAACCATCAACCGTCTGACCTCCACAGCAATGGACATCCTGATCGTCTCGGCGATTACCACCTTGAATCTCACTGCCGTGGCCACCTTGATCGTACCCTTCAGCATCCTGTTTATCTGCGGTGCACTGTGGACCGGATTTTGCTTGATGGTGTTGGCGCGCCGAATATTACCGCGCGAGCACTGGTTCGAGTTGGGTCTCATCAATTACGGCATGTCCACTGGCACCACGGCTACTGGTTTTGTTCTGTTGCGTCTGGTTGATCCCGAACTGGAATCAGGTGCCGCTGAGGATTATGCGATGGCTGCTCCGCTTTCTTCACCATTCATCGGTGGTGGCATGATCACGATTGCCTTGCCCCTGCTCGTGCTTGAACGCTTCCCACTACCCGCCACATCCATGATGATGTGTTTCATTGTGGTCGGCCTGATCCTGCTTGGACAACGATGGAATAAACCCCGTGTGCCCAATCACGATATCATTCCAGATACAGGTGAAGATGGTGGTCATCCCACCAACCCCTGACCCCCGTGATATTTCTTGCGGCCGCAAACCCAACGGCAGTCTGCCAGATTTCTCTGCCCCAATGCCGCTTTTCATCGTGGCTACTTCCTGCGTTCTCGCGAGGCGAATCGCCTCGATGTGCTAAGCGTTGCAGAACAAATCAGATTCAGAGCGCGTCTGGATCACGAAACATGACCAAAGAAGCTTGTTGGCGGCAGGGGAGCCACTGCGACTGGTTGGCTGTTGGTTTGGATGAAGACAAACCACCCGGTCATCAGCGTTCCCGAATCTGTCATGGCTGGTTTCAGTCATCACTGGTTTCAGTCGTCACGGGTTTCAGTCATCACGGGTTTCAGTCATCACGGGTTTCAGTCATCACGGGTTTCAGTCATCACTGGGTATCGATTCGCGCATGGTGAAGGGATCACTGGTAACAATTGCAATGATCAGCTCACTGAACCGGAAATCGTTTGCTTTGAGCTGCTCGTAGGCGTCATTGATCACACAACGATCGTACGAGTTGAGTCCTCGACCCAACCCATAGGTCAGCATTTTTTGTGCAAGACATCGGCAGAATTGTTCGGCTTTGTGGTCTGTGAGAATAGTCATCAAGCCATCAGCCCCGTCGAAGCTGATACCACCGGGAAGTTCTCCTGATGCATCGATCTCAAATTTTCCATCACGATCCCGCCATGCTCCGACAGCGTCAAAATTTTCGAGGCCAAAACCGAGTGCATCCATGGTCCTGTGGCAGACAGCGCAGGATTCATTGGATCGGTGCTGCTCCATTTGCTCTCTTAACGAACCCAATGTTTCGATTCCTTCTTCAAGCTCTGGCACATCAGCTGGGGGCGGGGGCGGTGGTTCGGCCAGAATGTTGTCGAGGATCCACTTTCCACGTTTTACCGGCGAAGTGCGTGTGGGATTCGATGTCAACATCAGGATACTGGCATGGGTCAGAACCCCGCGCCGTCCTTTGGCCAATTTGACTCTTTGGAATCCATCCCCCGTGACGGGTTCAAGTCCATAATGTTCGGCAAGTCGTTGATTGACGTAGGTAAAGTCAGCGGTCAGAAATTCGAGCACATTTCGGTCTTCGGCAATCATGGCTTCAAAGAACAGCTCCGTTTCTTTTCGCATTGACCTTTGCAGTTCGTTATCAAACTCTGGAAAAAGATCGGGATCGGGTTCCAAGCGTGTGACATCACGAAGTTGCAACCATTGTCCCGCAAAATTGTTCACAAGCGCTCGGGCTTTGGGATCGCCCAGCATACGTTTTGTTTCGGCTATCAGAACGTCACGCTTTGTCAGCTTGCCGGTTTTGGCCAAATCCAACAATCGTTGATCTGGCATGCTGCTCCACAAAAAATAGGACAACCTTGAAGCGATTTCGAACCCATCCAATTTTCGAATCCCATCCTCGTCATCCTGCTCAGGATCTTTTTCAATCCGGAACAGAAAATGTGGACTTGTGAGCACTGCGACGACCACGGTTTTGTAGATCTCGTCAGTATCAACATCCTGGCCCCAAGCATCGCGTACGATTGTAAAAAGTCGCACCTGCTCATCCTGCGTTACAGGCCGTCTGAAGGCTCTGGAGGCAAAGTCCTGGATATTAAGTCGTGCGGCCTGCGCCTTGGCCAACAGATTGTCAGATGATGGTTGGTGAGGAAAGATCTTTCGGGACCTGTTCTCGTCTTCGAAAACTCCATCCGCGATTGTGTAGGCGGCATCCAGATATTTTTCCAACAGGATTGGAGGAAGCGACAAGACGTCACCAATATTGTCAAATCCCTCGCCCACATCATCAGAAGGAAATCCATCAGCAAGATTCAGATCAAGACCTGTAAGATCACGAATGGTATTGTTGTATTCCGCCTTATTCAGTCGCCGGATGGTTACCCGTCCAGGATGTTTATCTGTCGAACAATCAAAACTCTTCAGCACTGTCTCGAGGGCAAGTGACAGTTTGGAAACTTCATCGGTGGACGGTTGCGGTTGATCGGCAGGTGGCATTTGATGCTCGTTCACCAAACGTATCACTTGCTCCCAAAGATCGTAATTCTTTTGGACATTTGGCCGCTGCCTGAGTTGATCAAAAGCAATCCCACCCTCTGGTTCCTCACTGTTATGGCACTCATAACAATGGGTTTTCAGAAACGGCACGACTTCCCGAACGAAAGAATCCTGAGCGGGATTTTCCTGACCTTTGGCGGCATGGCAGGAAACCATGAACATCACGTAAGCGACGACGAGCGGTTTATAATATTTCAAAGCGTTCATGTGCACATTTCAGTATTCGAAACACCCCATTCCGGGCAACAAGTCCGGACGCTCATGATACCCGCGAAGTTGTCGTTGCGAAAACTGACTTAAATTTTTGGCCCAATACGTAGAAGCAGCCAACACGTGAAATCATTGGATCAGAGAACAAATCTGGCCTTTGTGCGTGAGCGGGGATTCCATTTGGCATCGGGTACTGTTTTTGGGAAGTTGTCAGCGTTTTCGCATCAAGCCATGGCAATTGCCCTTCCAATGCTCCCCGACCTTTCATTCTCAGGAGCGTAGAACGAGCACGGGACAACTTGCCAGTCGCACAACGCGGTCTGCTACCGAACCCACCAACAAGTGCTCCAGAAACCCTTGGCCATGAGAAGACAGGACTACGAGTTCAGCCTCGACTTGCTTGGCAAAATTGGCAATTTCCCGGCCGGCATCACCGATGGTGACATGAATTTCAACAGTGCTGTATTTTTCATCCGCGAGCTTGTTTTTCAGGTGAGCCGTTGTCGACTCGATTCGGGATTCATTCGTGATGGTTCCGTACAAATTACCGGGCTCCATCGCCGATAACACAGACAACACGTGGATCACATGGACAACACCTGATTCGCTCCTGATTTCCATAG
>PKCN01000046.1 GCA_002862205.1 Planctomycetaceae bacterium
TTGGATGCTCTTTGAACTTAACCGGCTTGAAACTTCAAAGTGTGCTTTGGGTGATGTTCATGTGATCTTTCTGGAAGGCCGAATATGAATATCTGCAATCCTTTAGCCGTCTGCATGGCTACCTTTTTATTGCCGGTGGGAGGCTGTTCTAAAAACAATGAATCGACGTTAACTGCCGCACCCTCAAACACAACACCACCAGCCACAGGCGACCATGCACCAACGGCAACCGCTCCTGTTTCAAAACCACCCCAAACGCGGTTTGAACGAAATCTCGAAAAAGCGAATGCAGGAGATATCATCGCTCAGAACTACCTTGGTCTGATGTACGCCCACGGCGAAACCAAGGATGACGCTAAAGCGGCAAAGTGGTACCGGTTAGCTGCGGAGCAGGGTCATGCGTCGGCTCAGTACCACCTGGGTGTGATGTACTCCAACGGCACAGGTGTGCCAAAGGATAGCGTGGAAGCTTTAAAGTGGTACCACAAGTCGGCAGAACGGGGGCATGTCTCCGCTCAGCTAAGGTTGGCTTCGATGTACGCTCGTGGTATGGGCGTACCAGCGGATGACGTGGAAGCGTACAGATGGTATTTGGTTTTTTCCGACAAGTGCCCCGCAGGGCACCGGGACAGCATCGCCAGACAAAAAGAACAACTCACTACCGAGCAACTTGCGGAAGCCGAAAAACGGGCGGCTGAGTCCATGACGAATTCCAGCCGGCGAAAGTAAAGCCTGACGGCATGCGTTCCACGCTGAGACGATGATGCGCAGTGAAACGGATCTGCAGTTCAGCGAGTGTTCTATTCTGCGATCAACTGAACCCCTGACAGGCATGCTTGACCGACGCTATCAGTGAACGACAACTCGAGCGTGCCGGCCGGCGAAATGCCGTTGAACTCCTTGACCAGACCACGCAGCGACCCACCCGCTTCGTCCGCGATATCAAAGCTCTCCAGGACACGCTTACCCTGGATCGAAACATCGAACACGCGTTCGCCGGGCTCAAGTCCTTCCAGTTCGGCAAAATGCAGGCGAACTGTGTAGGTTTGCTCCCGAGCCGTCTCTTGCTGCAATTTCCCGATTCCAACCACAGCCGAGGACGCTACCCACGAAATCGCTTCGTCTCCGTTTTCGATCCTTGACATGTGATGTCGGACCGAGCGAATTGACTTACCTTCGATTTTGACCGGTAACTTGGGCGAATTTCCACCGATGCTTGGCTGATCAAACCACATCATGCCTTCCGGTCCACGGCGATCACCTGGTGCACCAAGATTCAAAGCGAATTCTGCCGGCGGAGACGAGAGGCTGCTGAACATCCACTGTTCGGCCCCGGGCATGTGAATCAAGGCCAGTGACGATTGATTCTGGTAGGCGCACGAGCAGGTTCGCGTGTAGTCAGGGGCATTCAATACCCCATCAGCGATGATCAAGTTCGACGTGCAACTCGAACGGAAGCCACCAATGTTGCCGGTTCCACTGTCACCTGCGAGATCGCAGAAACCAGCAGCACCACTACGGAACGTCAACAGGTTCTGGCTGCCAACGGCCGTATTGCAACCGTACATCCGTTTGTAATTCCAACCAGTCTTTACGCCGGTCAGCAGATCAAGTTCGAAGCCTCCGCCGCCATTGGTAATGATCCTGTCACGCAATAGCAGGCATGGCCCGTTGTATTCCTTCGACAAATCCTGCCATAGCATTTTTCCATCACTGGCGCGATACGCAACCATGCCCTTGCCAGCTTCGTCTTTCGCGCGATCGCGGTAGGCGCTACCCGCTTGCAACAATACATCATGATCGCGCGAGTAATTCAAAAAAGTTCCAAACACATGCTCATCATTCGACCACAGTTCTTTTCCCGTCGATGCATCAAGCGCCAGCAGTCGCGGCTTTTCGTCTGATTTGATGCCACGTCGCTGCAATGTCTGTCGCTGCTTTTCAGACATGCTGTCGATGCAGAAAATCCGATCACCTGCCACCACAATGGTGTTGTGCCGGAAACTGTAAGCCGCTTTCCGCCGCCAAAGCACTCGACCGTTGTGGCGGTTCATGACCACAAGCTGACGGCTGGATGATGAGTAGTCTGTAGCAGACATCACATCCGCCAAACGCCCCTGTTCAGGTGGTGGCTCGGCCTTCAAAGGCTTCTTTGCCAACGCATCGACCAGCAGAACGGCGTCGAGAGTGAAGTCGCTGCTTTTTGGTTTGACATTATGACCTTCGATGGCCAAAACGTTCTTGCCAGTTTTCAATAGCTTGGCGATGTCTTTCAACTCGAACGGTTCAAATCCTTTCGCTTCATGGCCAACGAGGCCCGAAGCCTCGGGACCGTTCCCGTCCTTGATGCCTTTCCGGGCAATCTCGGTTCCATTCAAATAGGCGATAAAGGCGTCGTCGTAGTCCACGGCCAGCACCACCTTGCCTGCATCTGCAAGATCGCTGCTCGCAAAATCCCGCCGTGCATACACTCGCGAGTACTTGCCTTTCATCTCCGTCAACTTGGTCCGGTCATCATCGTCACCGTAGCCAAAGCCCGTCACCCCGCTCTTCCAGCCATCGCCAAGCTTGAAATCAACTGCGGTCCAATTCATCGCCGGGTCTTGACCTGCCAGGTAAGTCCACTCGTCACCCGACTCGATCACAGGAATCATATCGGCGGGTATCTTGGATCCTTTCTTGCCTGGCTTCTTGGAAGCTGTCTTCGCTGGCTTCTTCGCTGTTTTCGAGGTTGCATCTTCGCCCTGGATCTTGACGGGGCTGGAAGTCGCCACGAGAAAATCGCCTTCGGCCGCCAGGAAACCCCAGCTCGCTGGCGGCGAATCGCTATCCTGCTCGAAAGTAAATCTCCGCATCGTTTTGCCCGTTCCTGCGTCAAGCTGTAGCAACTCTTTGCGATAGACAACGTAAATTGAATCAGGCAATGTCACGTAGTTACTGCCGATTTCGCCCGCACCTGGAAAGTGGCTGGTCGTGTCGTAGTACTTTCCCAGTCCTGGCAGATCACGTTCCCAAAACACACGACCTGTGTAGACATCGACCGAGCGGAGCATGTCTGCACCCTCTATGACCAGTCGCCCGCCGGCAACCTGTGGTGAGGGGCCATGCCCGTGGCGCGGCAGGACTTTGTCGTTCGGCGGCCCGCCAAACCAGAGCAAGCCAAGGGGCGCTTTCACCAGCGTGTCTTGCGACACGACACTGTTCGTGGCATCGGCATACTGATGCGTCCAGCTTCCCGATCCCGGCAGTGAACCGACTCGACGAAGTAGCGAGACTTCTCCCTCTCGGCTGAGCTCACCCTTGGCGAACTTGCCCTCGTCAATCAGATTTTCGAGCGCCTTGTGCTGCGCATCAGAGAGTTGCAGGCAAAGCGTTCCGCCGTAGGGCCGCAGCGATTCAAAAAGGTGAGTCCCAAGCCGCGCGAGTTCATCGGGAGCCGTAGTATCCTGAAGCTCGTCACTGAAGATCACGTTGGCCAGACAGGGTGGCAGCGAGAAGGATGCCGGATCGCCCACATGTGCCACAATTCGAGTTCCGTAAACACCGCGTTCGTTCATCACGCGTCGAATTCGATCAACCTTCGATTTGTCCGGATCGATTGCAATGATCTGCATTTCGCTCCTTGCCAGGACTTCGTCGATCAACTCGCCTGATCCGATTCCCAGTGCGACCGCGTAGCCCGCCGCGGCGCGGCCGTCAGCGAGAGTACTGCCCGCGAGAATGGCGTCTGCGAAATCCGAACGCTGTTGCGCCGCTAGCTGCGTGCGCAGAAGACTGTGCTGCTTCGGTGGACCGTCCCTCGCGCCAAAGCAAAAGACTTTTGAATCCTTGTTCACGACAAACAGTTTGTCGTCACCAGCCAGCATCGCGACGGGTGTCCCCTCGATTTCAGCTGACCAGCTTGGTGGTCCGACCTTTTTGCTGTTTGCTGCAGCCTCGATGTCGAAACTCGCAACCAAGCCATCGCGGCCAGCAAATGCCTGATTCCCTGCCACCATGAAGACGGACAGGTCAGGACTGCACACTTCGAATGATTCTGTTGGCTTGAATTCCAGCTTACTCAACTCCTTGCCTTTGCGATCGACCGTATCAACCACCTTGAGTGCCTTCTCAATCCGATGCGCCTTCGATGCACCAAGCATCAGATCAGCTGTCAGCACCGAAGTCGGGACCGAGCCCACTGACTCACCGTTTGGCATCGCAAAGACTTCGTTGTTGACAACATACATCTCCTGATTCGAAATCACGCTCCAGCCGCCATTGCGTTTGCCGCCAAATTCGAAGCGTTGCATCTCGCCGGTCTTGCGGTCGAAAATTCCCGGCAGCGAGCGGCCTCCGGGAACAAGCAACCGGTCGCCCGTCACCGCGAGATAGCCTTGCGGCACAATCGAGCCAAACGACGGGGCACCATGAGGATGCGTCACCCAACGCGATCCCGTTTCGCTATTCACCCAAATCGACTCGCCAGTCTCCGCGTCAACAGCATGAATGAAAATTCCCATGAACGGCCAAATGCTGGCGGTGAAGTAAACGGTATCCTCAGCAATGACCGGACCGCCTCGAATGGGCCACGTCGAAATCACGCGACCATTCCCGATGATGCGACGTTCGTACGGACCGCCCGCGATCTTCCGGATCAACTTCCCGGTAGCGACTTCGAGACAGTACAGATTGCCGTCGTCGCTCGCGGCGTAGACTTGGTCGCGATGCGCAGCGGGTGCGAAGCGAACCGGACCGTCGGTGTAAAATCGCCAGACTTCGGCTCCCGTCTCGGTGTCGAACGCCGTGACGGAATCGTTCGATGTCGAACCGACAATCATCAGCTTGCCAACCACAATCGGTTGGCAAACGGCGTCAAACTGAAGCTTCTTCTGTGACGCTGGCCACGCCGCTCGCGGTGCAGGTAGTTTTCGTGCCCACTGCAAATGTAAATCGTTCGGCAACGCATCTGGCGTTGCATTCGACCGCGCTGCATCATACCGCCACATCGGCCAGTCACCCGCCTGCGTTAACAAACCGACTGACGTCAACTGAATGAACAGAACTGCTTGGACCCAGACGCGTACAGGCATGGTGGCTTTCATTATTGGATTTCTTCCGTTGTTTATCGTCCAGTCATCCTATTCTACTCAGCCACGCTGACTCTCACACCATTCTACTCCTGTCAGGGAGATTTCCTGTGTGGCACGTGTGGTGGAAACCCCAATTCCTTCCATTGGGCCGATCTGTATCAGGCTGGGATCATCATCAGCCCATGAGAATACTCATCCAAGGAGAAGAAAGAGGACGGTGAAAAGCGAACAGGACTTTGCAGCCGCCGCCAAATGCTGGCTGAGCAGAAGACGCCTGCAGGCTCCCTTGCTGCTCTCCCTTTCTGCTCTTCTTCTCTACCATTCTGCTGATACAGCATTCAGATCTGACGCATCAGCTCGGAACTGATGTTGGCAAATCAGGTCAGCAGCGATCTGCCCCATTACGTTGCTGCCGCACAATACTTTGCTACGGCATAACGTCAACGCCCCTTAAAAAGGTTTGGTCTTGCCATCAGATACATCAGATTCGGTTGCCGATTTGAGTGACGTGGAGGAAGTGTAATCCCGGCCCATCAGACTGTTCATCACTCCGCCTTGCCAATCACGCAGTTGTTTTGATAATCGCTTCACGATTTCGGGGTGGGCCGGGGCGAGGTTGTTTTTTTCACCGGGGTCTTTCTTCAGGTCGAACAGTTCAACTCCCATCCCCTTCTCGCCTTCGATGACCAGTTTGTAGTCATCCGTCAGGATCGCTCTGGCTCCCACAAAATCCTGTTCTCTGATTTCAGGATGATGAAAATTCTTGAAATTGCGCGTCAAGAGTCCGCCCATTTTTTTCACAAGCGGGGTCGTCCCTGTCTGAAGTTCCGGGGCAATGTAAGGCTTTGCTGATTTCTCAGCCTTCTGGTCCCCTCGAAAATACCAGAACTTGATCGGTTCAACCCGTTCGTTCATTTTTCCGTTCAAGAGTGGCATCAGGTTGATGCCGTCCAAGGGAACGTCCGGTGTTGCTGCGCCAGCTAATTGGCACACGGTTGGCAGGATATCAGAGGTGATAGCATTCACAGACGAGACACGTGGCTCGGGGATTCCCGCGGGCCATTCAATGACTCCCGGAACACGAATCCCGTTTTCATAAAGTTGTCCTTTGTATCCGCGAAAACGGGACTCTCTCAAGCCGCTTGGAGGAATGCCATTGTCTCCACAATACCAAAGCAGGGTATTGTCGCTGAGTCCGAGTGTTTTGAGCGCATTGCGCAGTTTTCCAATCGATCGATCCATGGCCGTGATTTCGGCATAGCGTTCGATCAAAACGTCCCGCAAGGGCCGCTTGACTTTCTCTCCCGTCTCGTTGGAGGTGAGCCTTACCGTGACATCATTGTATTTTTCCGGCAGATCCTGGTAGAGGAGCAAATCCGTTTCGATACCACTGTAGGGTTCATGCGGTGAGCCAAACCAGATGACAGTAAAGAACGGAGCATCTGCCTGTTTTTTCTTCTCAATGTAGTTAATCGCTTCATCGATCAGGATTTCCGAACTCTCTCCGTAGAACTTTCGAGGGGGCCCGCCATTGCGAGACAGAACCGGATCCAATTCGAAGAAGTTGTCGTGCGAAAGCCATTCATCAAAGCCCATCGCACCAGGGTTTGTGGGCGATGTTTTCTTGACCGGTCCAACGTGCCATTTCCCGAAATGACCAGTCGCGTATCCGGCATCGCTCAGAAGATGAGCAACAGTGACCTCTTCCGGCCGAATGGAACGGCCAGGAGTAAACGTCCCATAGCGATTGGGGTGCCGGCCGGTCAGCACGTTTCCTCTGGTCGGAGAACAGACCGGCTGCGCATAGAAGTTGTCCAAACGCAAGCCAGAGGCAGCCATCTCATCGAGATAAGGTGTTTTCACATAGGGATGCCCGTTATAGCCGACTTCTTCCCAACCGTGATCGTCACCCATCAGAAGAATGATATTCGGGCGACCTGACTCGTCTACGGCTGGTTCAGCCCCAGCCGGACACGCCACCAGGAACAGCATCAGAGCCGTAAAAATATATCGTGAGTTCTTCATGATCTCAGTCTTCATGATTAGCGTCTTCATGATTAACCATCTGTTGTTGAGTTGCCATCTGTCGTTGAGGTAGCCTGCAAGTGCCTTCTCATCATTCCGGCACTGCCCCCCCAAGGAACCAAGTCGATCTTACAGGAAACACCGCCACCGTTTGTTAATTTTTACTTGGATTCGCATAAGATCCAATCCCCTGACTTGACCAATGCGATGCACGCCCTGAAATGCAGACAAAGTGATTGTTTAGGGCAGCACCGCCTGCACCTCTGTTCGTACAACAGACAATGATTACCTGTGAAAAGAAAAGACCTCCCGTATTCTCCACTACAAAATCAGTTCATCAAAGGAAGTTTGGCCCAGGAGCAGTTGCCTTTGGTATCAAGTTTTTTTGCCAGCAAGTAACTACTCCCGTACGCTTCCATGGCTCCAACCCAGAACGTAAAAACCAGCTCGCCGTTGATTGCCTCGAAAACAAATGAATAACAGTTACCGCAACACAAAAAAACATGCGGTCGAATTATGCGGCCAGACGCAACATGGCAACAGGCACTGTGAAGTCAAACACGCGCACAAACACTCAATATTCTGCCTGTTGATCACACGACGACACAACATCTCAAAACAGGCACATCTGTCAATTTGCTGGACGAAGAATCGGCAAAGCATGAAGATAAACCACTGTGACCGGTTGGTTGTGGACCCCCAAGGCCTCCACCACGGATCGCGAGTTTCAATTGCTGATGAAAGGTGGCAGGAGCCGGATCGTGCCTCCGTAATTCTCGTCATCCGTTCCGATGTATATCTGGGCTGAACTGTCATCGCTGGCAGGCCGCACGGCAACAGACTCGATTTTGTAGCCGTCGGTGGTGCTCAGACAGGTGGGTTCTTGAAACAATTGAATGGTTGGTTCACCGCAATCCGACAGAACCGTGCCAATCGCATAGACACCCGCTGCATAGGGACCATTGTCCGGATTCGGCAGACCTGCCGTCTCGGCATCGTAGGCTGCAACACTGTAGATGGTGCCATTGCTGTCCACATCCAGTCCAACGATCACGCGGTTGTAACGTGCAGGGTCCGGGTTGGCGAACGTCACACGGTTGACGCGTTTATCAAACTTCATTGTCCTTGGATTGAATTTTATCCATTGAAGCTCGGTGCTCTGCTGTCGACTGGCGCGTTCTGCAAAAATAAAGATATAGTCACCGTCAACCCGAGCGACTGCCGTCGCCTCAACATTGTAAATCAATACCGGCCACGGCGTCACACTTCTGATACGGACTCGGTTGCCCCTGACGGTCGCCTTGAAGATCCGTTGAATCGAAGCATCTTCTTTACTATCGCCGCTCTCGGAAAGCAAAATCCATTTCGTATTGGGAATTTGAGCGGCGCTTTCAAGATCATTGGGAATGATCCCCTGAAAGCTGATCCGAGAATCCTTGAAAGTGACCCCTCGAATATCTTTTGGTAACTGCAATGTGACAACTCGGGGGTCGAACCTTTCATCCGCTACCTTGGCGTCGTGCACTGCAAGAAAAGCATCACTGCCAAGCCAAACCAAGCCACTAAGATCTGCCAGGTTTGAGGCATAACTTTGCTTACCCTTTTTCTGCGCAAAGCATTTACAAGCAAATGGTTGCAGCAGGAAAAATGACAATACAGTTAAGCTGATAACAGTGACTTGACGATTTGGATGCGCGATCATTATGGGCCTCGAGTTCTTTGAATGAGCCGAACGAATTCCACGGGTGAACCTCCGCACCCTCAATCAGAACCTTGATGAGGTGGGCGGCCACGAACCGAAACCCCGTTAGGGTGTGAATTCTGAGGCGTAAGTCTATTTTGTTGGAGCTCCATTTCAAGGGTCGATATCTGATCTGCCAAACAGCAAACGATGGCTTACAAGCAATTTCCGAAGCTGGGAGGCGTCGGCGATATGAGCCCATGCATGGTCATTTCAATCGATCTGGGGCGAGGTTCAACGCCCGAGGTGGCCCAATTGATGCATCCAGTCAAGATGGCCTGCAAAGCCGTCTCAATGGGGACCCTGATCGCGGACGCCAGATACGATTCAGAATCGAACCATGAATTCTGACGGAACGAGATCAGCATCCGAACGATCATTCCCACACGTCATGGTCGCCCCACCACAAAACCGGCCTGCGGTCATTATCAGTGTCTGAGGCAGACTCGATTCAATGAAGCCGGCTACGGGCAACATTGGTAAGTCGAAAACGTGTTCAGTATGATCAAGCGGAGGCAGCGCCATTGGATAAGCCGACGATCCCAAGGCAGTCGCCGACGCGACATCACGACACTCGCCATCACGCACAACTTCATGAGTGTCGACAACAAACGAACTTTTCTACAAAGCATCCCTGACACCTTTCGCGGTGCCCGAAAAGTGCCTGCCCCCATTTCTCTTTGCCCTATTTTTTCGCGACAAAACATTGATGAAGATCTGTATTGATCATCCCGTACCCGATCCGCACTTGCAACTAATTTGCATATGCAATACATTCTCAAAACGGTGGGTCGCGGGGTCCAGTCGACCAGTCATTCCAAGTCGACAGTCGTAATTGGTGCGATCGAACCTACAAACCACAGAGTGAACCATGGGCAAAAAGTGTTTCTACACCGGCAAAAAGGCGGGCAAGGGCAATCGGGTGCAAACCCGCGGTAAAGCCAAACGTCTTGGTGGCGTCGGCACGAAGGTGACAGGCATCACGCGTCGCAAGTTCAAGCCCAACCTGCAAAGAGTCAGGGCTGTCGTGGATGGCAAGGTGCAACGAATCTGGGTAAGCACACAAGCTATCCGCACGGGGTTGGTGCAAAAGCCAGTCATCAACAAACCCTTCCATTTCCCCAGAGAACAAAAGTAGCCAGTTGACCCATTGCCAGACGAATAGAACGCTTTCGCGATCGCTGACGGTGGGGGGTGCTACTTCATGCCAAAGGCCCTGGCTAACGTCAATCCAATGCGGGTCAGATCACTAACGATGAAGCACAGAACTTTGATTTAAGGTCTCTGCAGGAACCAACAAGGAGAATATCATGGCGAGCAAGTCAACCATTACAAAGATGCAAAAAATCGAGCGGCTCGTGGCGAAGTATGAGCAACGCCGCAAGGAACTCAAGAAAGCGGGTGAGTACGGCGAACTCAGCCAACTGCCCCGTAACTCAAGCCGTACACGCCTGCGGCGTCTGTGTAGGATCACAGGGCGGAGCCGCGGGGTTTATCGAAAGTTTGGTGTCTCGCGAATCGTAATCCGCGAAATGGCCGATAAAGGTCATATCCCGGGTCTGAAAAAAGCGAGCTGGTAAGCACCGTGACCACTGTACTCGGTTGATCATGGTGATTTTTATGCTGCGGGTGAATTGTCTGCCGGTGAGCGTTTATCGACGCTTGCCGGTCCCACCCCGGTACCTGGCATCCAGCCCCAGCAAACCCGAGCCCAGCAAACCCGAGCCCAGCAAACCCGAGCCCAGCAAGACACCACGGACCGTCTACATGTAGAAGCAAAACGGTCGCTGGCACACTTTTCCTGTGAACAGGTATCGTGTCGTGCTCCATCGAACTTCCACGCCGTTGCGTCAATCATGTTGAGCGAGCAGTTCATTGACGCAACGGCTTGGAAGCAAGCATGTCATACTTTTCACCCAGTGCCTGCATGATTTCGACCGCCTCAGCATCAACCTCACCACGCAGTTTCAGTTGATGAGGTTCAAGCCCCATCAGAATCGCCTCCGCCGCACACGCGAAACAGGTACCTGCAGGCGTATGCGGTGTGAGTCGAAATCGACGATCCTCTTTCAAACGAACCAGCCCCACTTGAATGACCTTTGCCTGTGGTCGTTCGCGTTCCAATTTTGGTGAGACCGCTCGTGGCTGGGATACATCAGCAATCAGAACATTTTTTGTGGGATGCACATGACGCCCCTCCAAAACAATCCCCTGGCCCCCCACGGCAACGACAATCAAGTCGCAGTCACGCAAGCTACGTGAATCAAGCGAGACATCAATCCTGTCAGCTGTCGCCGTATTGAGAAGGGAGTGACGCAACGCGTTGAGCCGTTTCTCGGCACCAGAACGACCCAACAACGTCAGCGGTCCTTTCCAACGGTCGTTTTGTGCATACCAACGTAAAACTGCTGATCCAATGTTCCCCGTGGCGCCAACGATTCCCAGCGTAACATCGTTCGGAATCTCCCGTTTATGGCGTTCTGTTTCAATTGCCGACAACATCGATGCCACGGTGAAGGAATTCCCTGATGCAACTTGCATACCGGGTGGTGTTGAAACGGTAGTCGCATTGCGGGTCACAATGCTGGTTTGAGCTCCTAAAACAACTGTCTGACAACCTCGCTTTGACGCCAGCATGACAGCCTCGTCGATTCGTTCACGCACCAAGGCAAGATTCCCCTTGCGATGCCACTGCTCCAACACCTGTGGGCTAACCGGCAGCAGAATGCCACACATCCAGACACGTCCGTCGAACAGGTTCTTGCTGAACAACTCAAACGGACGCAATTCCATCATGGTTTGCATCCGCCAAACCAGTTCCATCCGTTGTTCCGTCGACAACGCTCTTAATTCCGGAATTTCCGCAAGCAACTCGTCTGCCGGATAAATCGGATTGAAGATGAACCCAACACGACGGGATCCTTCTGCAGGAGTTTCGTGTTCAAAGGAAAATGGTCGTGCTTTGCGGCGCGAGGTTGGCGGTGGTTGGTGGGTCTTGTGGAAAGCCGAAGGCGAATTTGTGGCCCGTGAACTCGCCCCATGTATCGATGGCAAGGGCGTCTCCTGCGCCAGGTGACCTATCAATCCAGCAACATCGTTGGTGGCAAGCCTTTTACAAAAGTCCGTCAATCCCTGCATCATCAAATCCACATCCGTTGCTGCCATATAAGCGGAGGGTTCAATCCTTAGCACACACGGTGCAGAGAGTGTTGGCAGGATGCGAATGCCATGGCGGTGAAGCAGGTACGAGGCTGCCACATAGCCCAAGCGACCCTCAGCCAGTTCTTTAAGAAACCGATTGGAATCCTCCGGCACTCGCAGTGTGATTCCAAACATGGCCCCACGACCGGTCACCTTCCCGACGACGGCAGGAAACTGCTGCTGCAAGGCAGTGAGCCTGTCCTGCAGTAATCCTCCCAATCGCCTGGCTCGTTCCGGAACATCGTCGGTGTCAATGATCTCCATGACCTTGGATGCAACCGCGCATGCGAATCGATCCGATGAAAATGTAGCTCCCGTCTGCAGATCAAACCGATCCTCATAAATCTCGCGATCCACGAGCGTGGCTGCAATTTTCGCAATCCCGCCCCCCAGTGACTTTCCGATCAGGTAATAATCCGCCGCCACCCCACTGGTAGCGAGGAATTCACCGCTGCGCCCCAGACCCGATTGAATTTCGTCGGCAATCAAGGGAAGATCATGCTCGGACACGGCCTCGAAAAAAGTTCGCGGTACTTCAAATATTCCACCCTCACCTTGAATCGGTTCTGCGATCACGGCGATCACGCCAGATACGACGACTTCATCCAACCGGTTTTCCGGGTCTGCTGGATCAGGCCGCTGCAATCTCACAACTTCCTGCGAACAGATTTCATCCAAAATCTTTGCTGCCGTCAAAAAGTCAGTCCGTGGAATGAACTTCGTGCGTGCCCCCAGCAATCCGTCAAACGGCGCCCTCTGCGAATCGTCGGACATCGCGTTCAGAGCCCCCGTTGTCTTGCCGTGAAATCCGCCTTGCAACGCAATCAGAAGTGGCCGAAAAGCATTGAACTGCCTCTGGTTTCCATCACAGCATGCCGCGGCAACTTGGGGATACTTTGCCCCGAACTCAAGTTGAATCCTGGCATTGACTGCTTCGCACTGTCGCCGCCATTTGTACAACGCATGTTTCAATGATGTTTCAACCGCTTCCGAGCCGGTCGAACTCAACAGACACACGTAACGTCGCCCCGTTTCACGCCCGACTCGATTTGACAGGTGTGCAGCCAAACGCGAGGCAGCCGATCGCCGACTGCCCTGATCCAGCATGGGGATTTCATCCAGAGCTTCAATCGCTACTTTTTTCAGGTCGGCTCGGCCGTGACCGAGCAGGTTCGCACCATACCCACCTACCAGATCGAGTACTTGCTGCTGTTCGTCTTTCTGGTTCAGAATCAGCCGATCGCCCCGACCCCCGCCAAACTCAACATCCAGTTTCAAGGCCTGCATCAAGTTACCCACAAGTGGCATGCTGGATTGATACCATGCCTCATCGCCCAGGACGGGTGGTTCAATCTCAATCATGTGAGGATGGCGGCCTTCCGCATCGTTCAACGCCTCAATTAAAACGCTGTTTTCATCCTCAACCGCTGAGTGATTGGTTTTCCCGATCCCCCGTTGGGGCGGATGACCCGACACAAATCCAACCGCGACCAGCGGGGCATGTCGCAAATGAAACTCTGCGTTGCTTGAATCACACTGTTCATGTAATGCACTGACTTGTTCAAGAACACGGTGGTGCAATTCCGGGGAAGCTGGGTCACGTGAGTCACAGTAGATCAACGCCACAACACCCATGCGATGGGTACTTGTCCGAAAAGCAACATAGGAAAACTCTTTGTCCAATTCCCTGTATCGACGTTGCAAATCTGCGATGGCAACTTTCACTCCGGTGCCTAAGCTGAGAAAGTCCCGTTCACGCCGCCCAACGTATTCAAGTTGATCATTGACGACACGAACAAGATCACCAGTGTCCAGCCATTCGCCAAAATCATCCTGCCCCACATACCCCGTCGCTTTGAAAGCGGAACGTATCAACAGACGACCGGTCGAGGATCTCTGATCCTCAAAACGTACTGCCACAGACACTCCCGGCAAAGGCAGACCAAGTTGATGTGCGAGGGGTGATTCGCACGTGTTTTCAGCAGCACTGACGTTTACCGGAAGTTTCGATCGTGATTGAGGTATCAGCAAGGTGGACAAGGCCTGTTGCGTTTCAGTCATGCCAAAAGCATTGGCAACACGCGCCTCGGCAAAGGCAGTGGTGCTGCGATGCGTCCAAGATGATCCCGACGACACCACAACGCATAACGACCGCAAGGCTTTGCGTGCTTCAGGAAAATTTCTTGAAAGCTGTGCGATCGCATCAATCAATGCCGGGCCGGCAGTGAGATGATTCGGTGGCCAGTCCTGCAATAACTGCAATGCCCGGTGAGGCGCTTCCTGCACCCACTCCGGCGGTATCATCAGCGTTGGCTGTCTTGTCCAGATGGCATGCAAAACGTTCCGCATTCCCATGGAGTGGGACAGCAACGGACACAACGATGAGCCACCTGTAACCTCACGGTCGAACAAGCCCGCCGCATGCCATGATTCGGCAACCGTCAGCAGAGCTCGTTCACTGTAGCGAACAAGTTTGGGTGCTCCGACGCTGGCCGAGGTAGTCAAGACGAGAACTTCCTGCGATACCGACGGGTTCTCATGATCATCCACTGGCTCACACTTCTCTTTACCACCCCCATCAAAACCAATCTCCATCGTGCCTCGTTCCCACGGAGATTTACATTTCCTAAAGTCAAACTCCTGTCGTATGGGAAACGGAACTGGCAGGGGACATTCCGGTATCTTCAACTTCCGAGCCAGTGTGCCCAGCCGATCTGCCGCAGTCGTGAGTTGTGCTTTGCATTGAAGTCCCCCGTTGTCAGTCGGATAGAGCAGGCGTTGTGCATCGCTGCGCAGCACCAGGTCCTCGATATTCCCACTCGCACCTTCAGTTGGCAAGACAACACTCACACCGATGGCCATCAAAGCCAGCGCATTGACCGCAATGACCAGCTCAGAGGAGTACGGAAGTCGCACAAGCATCACGCGACTACCAACCGAAAGGTTCTGCTGCTCACGCCATCGCCCGGCCAATCGGATCGCCGTCTGCAAATCGGCAAGCCGCACGATGGACTGTTGGCCATCAACCATTCCAATCAGAATCGGCCGATCTGCGTCTGCTTCATGGTTGCCGAAGCCCATCATTTCAAGCAGCGTTTTATAACGAAAATCATTCCAATTGGGATCAGGAAAATCAGAGTGACGGATCCAGTCAAAGTCAGCCTTCATGATCACCCTCCGTAGGCTCATAAATCCTCAAGTCGGATCGTCGTTGAAAAATGCCAACATGTTCGGATGTGAAGTCGAGCAGATCCGGTCGATTCTGCCGCAACCAATGGTGAACACCGGGCAGGTAACCACAAGGAAGATTCGGAAACAGGTGATGTTCCTTGTGGAGATTGAAAAACATCAACATTCCCGACCAACGCATACGTACGGAACGTGAAAAAACCTGTTGTTCACGCAGACTGTATCGATCTTTGTTCCGGGGAACAGGCAAAAGCCCCACATGTTGATGCTGCGTGAACAGGTACTCATAGAGTATCGCTGATCCCCAAAACGCAAACATGAGAACGACGAGATACCGGACAGGACCAAATACCCACGCCAGGATCGCCTGCAGCAACATGATCGACAGCACATTCAAACACCATTCCAGTTTGTGCGTGGTTGACTTTGATTTCGAATCATAAATCAAGTACGGCACATAAACGCCGCCGAGATACAGAACCGGCACCACGTGCAGTTTCACCAACCAATTCACCAACCCCTTATGCCAACGCGGAGCATCAGGTGCTGCGGTCGGATCACGTTGCGTACCGGCAAAACGATGATGGGCATGATGCCCCCGTCGATAACTGCAGAACGGCGTCAGCACCAGAAGGCCAGTGAGCCAACCAATCAAAGCATTGCCCCGGGGGCGGCGAACCAGAGAGTGGTGTGCCGCCTCATGCATGATGACTTGCAACATCAGCATCCCAATGGCCAGCAGCAAGCCACTGATCCAACAGGCCCAAACACTTTCCAGCAGAAGTATCCCATAGCCGCCTAGCATCACCAGGCAAGCAACCATCAATACAATGAAGTGCCATGGCAACAGCACTGGACCACTTTGTTGGGCCGCACCCAGTAGTTCACGATACTCACGATGCGTCAGCACGGGGTATTCATGATTACGACTCATATGACACTCAACAAACTGCACTCTGATAGCCGGACGGTCATTCGTGCCGAAGGCCAAGCATCCGAGCTTATCGAAATGTTAACCGCTAACCAGACGCACTGACAGATCTTGGGCAACATCGACAAGTCGAAACCGTATTCCCCATGCCTCAACTGGAGACAGCATGATTCTCGTTCCATGACGGTTAGTAGCCGTGGGCGCAAAGACCTCGCTGGGATTCTTTGAAAATCCCGTTGACAATTCGCAACTCGAGGATTTCTCTCGATCATTCGATCCGCCTGTCTATACTGGCGATTGTCGGTAAACTCCTACTGTGATTTTCTTCCCTCCGTAGATGTAGATGAAGGCTCTTATGCCGTTAAAAACCCTGAAAACCGTTATCCTGCTCCTGACTTTTTTTTGCGTTTCAGGCCCCACCGAGGCAGCTGTCAGATTGGCTGAACAGCCGAATCTTTCGCCTGATGGTAAGACACTTCTGTTTGTTCGAGGTGGTGACATTTGGCAGGTACCGACCCGAGGTGGTCAAGCCAGCCGTCTGACCTCGCATACCGCAAAAGAGAGTCAGCCCATCTTTTCTCCCAGCGGCAAGCATATCGCGTTTATCAGCAATCGCACGGGCAGTAATCAGGTTTATGTGATGCCCGCGGTGGGTGGCGAACCAAAACAGCTGACCTTTCATTCAGAGGGCTATTCGTTGCAGGACTGGTATCCCGATGGCAAGAGCTTATTGGTCCTCGCCTCCCGCGATCACCATTGGAAGTCATCATCACGCTTCTTCCGCATCAATTCCAGGAAACGCAGTCCAGAGGAACTCCTGTTTAACGGTTACGGTGCCGAAGGCAAAATCAGTCCTGACGGAAAAACCCTGTTGTTCGTTCGAGAGGGGGAACGCTGGTGGCGAAAGGGCTATCTCGGAGCACGGTCCGCACAGATCTGGACGTTTGGACTTGAATCAGGCAAGTTCAGTAAGGTGCTGGATACTGCGGCAGGTGATCGTTCGCCTGTCTGGAACAGCGATAGCCAATCATTCTTTTATTGCAGTTCACATGGCGCTAAAAATGGGGCACGCAACTTGTGGCAATGTGAACTGGGCACAGGAAAAAATTCTCAGCTCACTGATTTTGAAGATGATTTGGTTGCCACACCCACCATTTCAGCGGATGGCAATTCGATTGTGTTCTCAAAGTTGTTTGATCTGTATCGATGGCATCCCAAGGCGGCAGGAGATGCGGCAAAGATCAAAATTCAAATCACGACCACCGGTGAGCGGGCAGACGCTTACCGCCGAATCCTGACCTCCGCATCAGATGCAGCTTTCAGCAATGATGGCTTGGAAATCGCATTCATTTCGGGAGGCGATCTGTGGGTAATGGAGACTGAGTTGAAAGAACCAGTTCGCATTACAAAGACCGCCGAGTTTGAGTCGGACCCGATTTTTATCGATAAGGGTAACGCGATTCTTTTTGTTGGCTGGAAAGATGACCAACCGGATATCTGGAAAGTCGAGCGGGCGGATCCATCGCTCTACTGGTGGCAGTCTGAGGAATTCAAACTGACGCAGATCACCGATGATGCAGAAAAAGAATCCGACCTCCAGTTGAGCCCCAATCAGCAGGACCTGCTATTTGCTCACGGTCGTGGAGACTTACGTGTCCATCATCTGGAGACGGGGAAGGCAGAAACCCTGGTGGATTCATTCACCGCGCCGGCCTTTGATGTGTCGCCCGACGGAAAATGGATTGTGTATGCGCGCACAGACGATAATTTCAACAGTGACATTTGGATTGCACCAATCGATCAGAAGTCCGAAGCAGTCAACATTTCACGACATCCAGATGATGAATACGGACCCAAGTGGTCTCCGGACGGCAGCAAAATTGCTTTTTATGGTCGCCGTGCCGAAGATGAAATCGATATTTACTATGTTCATTTGACGCGAAAAGATAACGATGTCGATTCCCGAGATAGACGCCTCAAGAAGACACTCGAAGCTCTGAAAAAAGCTCGTAGCAAGTCTTCATCGACAAAGCCAACAGAGCCGATGAAGAAGCCATCTGAAAAATCGGCTCAGGATGAAAAGCCGGATTCCAAGCCAGATGAAAAGAAGGAGCCAAAGAAGGAAGAAAAGAAAAAGTCCAAGCCAGATGAAAAGAAGGACTCCAAAACAGATGAAAAGAAAAAAGCAGAGCTAGCTGAAGAAAAAAAACCGGATCTGCCGGAAGTGAAAATTGACTTTGAACTTATCCACCGGCGTCTGGAACGTCTCAGTAACGCGAACAGTTCCGAACGGGTTCTAGGCTGGTCACCTGATGGATCAAAACTGATCTTCACTGGTAAAGTCAAAAATGAGTCAGGCACTTGGTACGTGTCTTTTCCTGATGAGCTTACCCCCAAGAAAATTACAAGCAGTTCAGGCAGTATCAAAGGTTGGTTGAAATCACCGGATCGAATGCTTTGGCTGGTCAATGGCGTGCCTGCTGCCCAGCCACTTTCCGGCAGTGGCAAAAGTTATTCGTTTTCTGCATATCAGCAGTTGAGCCGATCAGAACGCTTTCGTGCCGGCTTTGATGCGGCGTGGCGGGTGATGCGTGATGCATGGTATGACGAAAATTATGGTAACCATGACTGGGATCAGATTCGAAAAAAATACAGAGATGCAGCCTTCCATGCTCGCGACATGAGTGAATTCGGCCGCGTGGTGACACTGATGCTTGGCGAGCTGAACGGTTCCCATCTGGGCTTCTATCCCTCAAGTGATCTCGGATCCCGGTCCAGCAGTTCGGGGCAATGGAGTATCACCACGGCTCACCTGGGAGTCCGATTCGATCAGAAACACAAAGGCCCCGGTCTGAAAATCAAGGATGTGATTGAAGGTGGGCCTGCTGCAGATACAGGAAGCCTGCTGTCAGTCGGTGAAATCATTCTCGCGATCGACGGCACGAAGGTCAAAAGCGGGATGGACTTGACCAGAGTGCTCAACGGACGTTCCAGTCGTGACATCGAGCTTACCGTGAAAACGACTGGAAAAAAGGCCAGCGAGCGGACCGTTTTGATCAGGCCAACCAGCTACAGCCGGATCCGGAGTCTGCTGTATGACAAATGGCAGGACGATAACCGCGAGATGGTCGCTCGGAAGGATAAAAAAATCGGTTACCTGCATATTCAGGGCATGAACTGGTCCAGCTTCCTGGAATTCGAGAGAGAACTTTTCGATGTGGGTTACGCAAAAGATGGCCTGATCATTGATGTCCGTGACAATGGTGGCGGTTCAACGACTGACCACTTGCTGACCGCTTTGACCCAACCCGAACATGCAATTACCGTGCCCCGTGGAGGCGGTCCGGGTTATCCACAAAGTCGCCGAGTCTATGCGACATGGAGCAAGCCGATTGTCGTGCTGTGCAATCAGAATAGTTACAGCAATGCTGAAATTTTCAGCCATGCCATTAAGAATCTGGGGCGTGGTCGGCTTGTCGGTGTTCCAACCGCGGGCGGGGTAATCAGCACCGGATCAGCCAGCGTGATGGATGTGGGACGTATTCGTGTTCCCTTCCGTGGATGGTACGTGAAGAGCACCGGGGAAGACATGGAGCTCAACGGAGCCAAGCCCAACTTTGTCGTGTGGCCTAAACCTGCGGAGATTCCCAATGGGAAAGATCGTCAGCTGATGAAAGCTGTCAGTGTGCTGCAGGAAGACATTGCGGCATGGAAAAAACAGGAACAGCCAAAGCTGATGAAGGCTACGCAGCGGTGATTCATATCGAGCGAAAGAAAGAAGGTGACAGGCACTTTTCTGTAAGATGCCAGAGCAGCAAACGATGCCTGACACCTTTTGCTTTTTGTTACCCATTGTTGTAGTGACAGACTGGCTAGGCAGGTGGGTTAGTTGACTGGAGTCATACGCTCGAGAATCCAGTCGCCGATTTTTGCTAGTGCTTTCCGACTAAAAGTTTCCTGAATTGTGATGTACTCACCCATTGCACCTGTTTTGCATTTCCGAAGGAGGTGATTGAGCCCTTCGATTTCCACCACTTTAAAGTCGTTGTTTCCGCCGTTTATCGATGCCTTTTTGATTTCGGGCATGTTCAGGTCCGGGAGCACTTGAGTGTCCTTTGAGCCGATGATGGCGAACACTGAGAGAAGGAAAAAGGGTCAGGCGAACAGCAGATAATGGAAAAGGGATTGTCTGCCAGCGGCCGGGGGCATCTGGAAATACTGACATGATTCGCATTATGGACCCAACGCCCCAGTATCCAAACGGATACATGCGATACTACAACAGTCATGGGCAGCAGCTTGATGTACTTGGAAAGCCTGCCCCCAACTCTGGCACTCACATCCCACTCGACTACCAAGGGGAGTTACCAGCATGGCCGAAATGACATCACAGAAACTAGCAGAACATGAGTCGTACTGGTCTCTTCCAATCGATGGGTTTCGGATCATACAGCTAAGGCTCGATTTCGCCTTTGGTATGGAGATTGGTGATGCTCAAAGTGAGTTCTCTATTCGTATCAACACTGCGTTCACGTTGCGAAGCTCCGAAGGCATCCGAGATTATTCGGTAGAGCGACTTTCAGAGATTGGTCCTGCGATGCGATTGCTCAATGCCGACATTGAGGATGCAAAGGGATTCAAGGATGGTCGCCTTGAAATCACATTCTCAACGAACATAGTTCTTTCCGTGGACGTCGACCCTCAATTTGAAGCGTGGGAGTTGGTGAGCAACAAAGCGAACGGAATGCGAGTCGTGGCGATGCCGGGCGGCAAATTGGCTATCTGGTCCGATACGCAACCTTGAGTGCCGAGGGCTGATTCGTCTTTAGGAGCTTCAGTGTGGTCGAACGCTTGGAACTTCGCTTTCGGCTTCTGCATCACGATCTTTGCAAGCTGTGCCGGTTTGCATGGCACAAAGCGTGCCGGTTGAGCAGGCTTCCACGGCTTGAACGTGGGCATACCTGAAGGCAGTGCTTTCGGCTTCTGCTTCAAACTCTTGTTGAAAGCTGAATCCTTCGGCAACGGATTCATTGGCAATATGCCTTTGAGCCTGCCATCCGTGTTGAGCAACATGCCTTCCTGTTGATTCGCTGGATCGAGGTGATTTTGTTGCGGCCGGTGAGTTGTCAGCCGGTGAGCGTTTAGCGACGCTTGCCGGTCCCACCGCCGTGCTTGGCATC